>CAWUNX010000058.1:0-12324 GCA_963923905.1 uncultured Methylocucumis sp. | reverse complement strand
TGTTTTTAGTTTATCAACCTATCTCTCTGTCCGTTATTATTAGACCACTACAGATGCTGGAGGAGCGGAAGAAAAAGACGCTGGAAATCCGGTATTGGCATTTTTCCCTCTATGATGAAGCTCTGCTATTGAACACCGAACTAGTAATTAAATAGTTCCAGCATATCTACCAAAAAAATCCGGTAATCATTCAATTCATTGGTCTGCATATTCTTTTCCTTTCAGTATATTTTCGTTAATAACAACAATTCAAGCTAATCTCACAATCCGCAGCATTTGAACGACTAAAACAAACATCTACAGCTTTACTATCCCACCCACACCCTAGCATTACTAAACATTCTAAACCAAGCGCCGTTTTCGTCCCAGTGCTTAGGATGCCATGAATTTTGCACAGTTCTAAAGCAACGTTCTGGATGCGGCATTAAGATGGTCGCGCGACCATCGGCGCTGGTTAAGCCGGTGATGCCTAATGGCGAACCGTTGGGGTTGGCTGGGAAGGCTTGGGTTTTAAGGCCGTAGTTGTTGACATAGCAGAGTGCGACTTGTTGGGCAGCAAAGGCTTCATGGGCGTTACCGGTAAATTCAGCGCGGCCTTCGCCATGTGCGACCACAACAGGTAATCTTGAGCCAGCCATGCCAGCAAAGAACAGCGACGGCGACGCTTGCACTTCGACCATGGCGACGCGGGCTTCAAACTGCTCTGAGGTGTTACGGACAAAGCGCGGCCAGTGCTGTGTGCCCGGTATGATACTGGCTAAATTAGAGAGCATTTGGCAGCCATTGCATACACCTAAGCTAAAAGTATTAGGCCGGGCGAAAAACGCGCTAAATTCATCATAAGCACGGCTATTGTAAAGTATGGATTTTGCCCAGCCACAGCCAGCTCCTAATACATCACCGTAAGAGAAGCCGCCACAGGCAGCCAAGCCTATAAAATCTGCTAAGCTTACTCGGCCCGATAAAATATCGCTCATGTGTACGTCTATCGCGCTAAAACCAGCACGGTCGAAGGCTGCTGCCATTTCCACATGTCCGTTCACACCTTGTTCGCGCAAGATAGCAACTTTAGGTTTAGCACCACCAATAAACGGTAAGCTGAGGTTTTCGTTGAAATCAAAACTTAGCTGAACGCTTAAGCCCGGATCGTAGTCGTCGGCTATAACCTGGTATTGTTGCTTAGCGACGTCTGGATTATCGCGTAACGCTTGCATCTGATAGCTTAGCTCAGACCAGCAAGCCTGTAATTCGGCGCGACTGGCTTGATAAAGCGTTTGGCCTTGGTGTTGAATAAGCAGTTCTTGTTTGTGCTGTAGGCTAGCGATGACGTGTACGCAATCAACAAGCCCCGCATCGGTTAATTCTTTGACAATAGCATCAACTTCATCGGCGCGCACTTGAATTACCGCGCCTAATTCTTCGTTAAACAAGGCCGCAATAGCGTTGCCACCGAGTGAATCTAAGTTTAAGCAAATGCCTAAACGGCTAGCAAATAGCATTTCGGCAAGCACCGCTAATAAGCCACCGTCAGAGCGGTCGTGATAGGCGAGAAGGCGGTTTTGGTGGTTTAATAACTGTAATATGTCAAAAAATGCTTTTAATAGTTTTGGCTCATCTAAATCAGGACAATCATCGCCTTGTTGGTTGTAAACTTGGGCTAAGACTGAGCCACCTAAACGATTTTTGCCTGCACCTAAATCGATTAGTATTAAACGGCTATCGGTATCTGCTTGCAGCTCTGGCGTTAAGGTTTTGCGTATGTCGACTACTGGCGCAAACGCACTGATGATTAACGATAACGGTGCAATCATGGTTTTATTGCTTTGCTCGTCTTGCCATACAGTTTTCATCGATAACGAGTCTTTGCCGACTGGAATTGCCATGCCTAATTCAGGACATACTTCCATGCCTATGGCTTTTACCGTGTCAAAGAGTGCAAGGTCTTGGTCGTTAATGCCGGTAGCCGCCATCCAATTGGCGGATAATTTAATATCGCTGAGTTTATCTATGCGCGCGGCAGCGATATTGGTAATAGCTTCACCGATAGCAATACGTCCTGAAGCTGGCGCGTCAGTAACGGCAATCGGTGTGCGCTCGCCCATGGCCATCGCTTCGCCTAAGTAACTATCGAAACCTGCTGCGGTGACGGCAACATCGGCGACGGGTACTTGCCAAGGGCCTACTAGTTGATCACGCGCGACTAAGCCTGTGACAGAGCGGTCGCCGATATGAATTAAAAAACTTTTGTCGGCAACGGCTGGAAAGGCCAGTACGCGTTTAACCGCTTCATCTAAGGACAGCGTATTATCGACTAGCCAAGCCGACATCGTGCCTGTGCTCGGACGTTCTTTGCGCACCGCGTTTTTTTGCATTTTAGGCGCTTTACCGAAGAGCACCGGCATGGGCATGTTAATCGGTTGCTCGCCTAATAAGCTGTCGTTTAAACAGAGTTGCTCGACTTCAGTTGCTTCACCTAAGACGGTGAACAGGCAGCGCTCACGTTCGCAAAAGGCTTTAAATTGTTCTAAGGATTCAGGTTTAATCGCTAGTGCATAACGCTCCTGGGCTTCGTTACACCAAATCTGCATCGGTGACATCGCCAAATCGGTATTAGGTATCGCGCGCAACTCAAAGCAACCACCGCGACCGCTGTCATGAATAATTTCAGGTACGGCATTGGATAAGCCACCTGCGCCTACATCGTGAATTGAAATAATAGGTGAATGTTCGCCTAAGGCGTTGCAATGGTTAATGACTTCTTGGCAGCGCCGCTGCATTTCTGGGTTACCGCGTTGTACCGAGGCAAAATCGAGTGCTTCAGAACCCGAACCTGAGGCTTGAGAAGATGCTGCACCGCCACCTAAACCGATTAACATAGCAGGACCACCTAGAACAATAATCAGCGCACCAGGCGGAATCGTGTGTTTGTCGCAGAGCATTGGTCGTATTGCGCCCATGCCACCGGCAATCATAATAGGCTTGTGGTAGCCGTAATATAGAGTGTCGTTATCGACCGATGGGCTTTCAAAGGTACGAAAATATCCGGCCAGATTGGGTCTGCCAAATTCGTTATTAAACGCCGCACTGCCTAAGGGTGCTTCCAGCATAATATCTAACGCTGATGCGATGCGGTTTGGTTTGCCAATATCGCTTTCCCAGGGTTGGTTAAAGCCTGGAATTTTTAAATGCGACACCGAAAAGCCCACTAAGCCCGCTTTGGTCACAGAGCCACGACCGGTTGCACCTTCGTCGCGAATTTCACCACCGGCCCCTGTCGCTGCACCTGGGAACGGAGAAATGGCAGTAGGATGGTTATGGGTTTCGACTTTCATCAATATCTGTGCAGTTTCTTGGTTATAGTCATACAAACCGGTATCAGGCGAGCGCAAAAACACGTTAACGTTGTGTCCCTCAATAATCGCGGCATTATCGTGATAGGCTGACAAAATCGCCTCAGGGCTTTGCTGTTTAGTATGCCTAATCATATTGAATAACGACAACGGCTGCGCCACGCCGTCGATTGTCCAATCCGCATTAAAGATTTTATGCCGACAATGTTCAGAGTTAGCCTGGGCAAACATCATCAGTTCGACGTCAGTAGGATTTCTGCCTAAATCTTGGAAGCTGGTAGTTAAATAATCAATTTCATCATTCGATAAGGCTAAACCTAGGGTTTGATTAGCCGCGATGAGGGCGTCTTTGCCTTGCTCTAACAGCGCTATCGTGCTTAAGCGTTGCGGTTGTTGTTCGCTAAATAAATCCGCTATGTCATAGCCGATTAACGCTGATTGCGTCATGCGGTCATGCAATAAGTCTAATAGCCCTTCAGGAATCGAGCTAATGCCGCTTAACTCATATAAAACTCCGTGCTCTATGCGTTTAACCGTTGTTAAGCCACAGTTTTGTGCAATTTCAGTAGCTTTACTAGACCAGGGCGACAGTGTACCTAAACGTGGCACGATGAGTGCACAAACGCTATCTTGTTGTTCGTGCGTAGGTTCAATAGTAAGCAGTGCATGTAAAATCTGCTCATGCTCATAGGATAACGGCTGATTAACATCGATGAAGTACACATTGCGGGCTGACACAGCGGTAATTTCAGGCGCTAAGGCTTGCAATTGGCGTAACAAGTGTTGGATGCGAAAATCAGATAAAGCAGAAGAGCCAAGCAGTTTTAACATAAGATTTTGAAAGATAAAGAGATTGATTATTCTGGGTAAAGCCGCAGGTAACGCGCACCCTCATTGCTTTTTGCGGGTTAGTTATAGGATGTGCCGACGATAGGAGGCGCATCGCGGGTAAAAACTCGACTGATGCGCTTCGTACCTCAGCGCATCCTATATCTAAACTTAATAAATTTATCGTAACACCATAATTATTAATGTGTTTTGTTAACTGTGAGCAATGAGGTAACGCGAACCTCTCAGTGCTTGCGGGTTAGGATGCACAAGCATCCTATTAGCTTATTTTACAAAATCAGAAACAATAGTTTTCTGTATGAGTTTTAACAAATTCTGTGCCGCATCGTCACTAATCGGCTGCCGGTTAGCGTCTAGTAACGTAATATCAGTTTGTGCTTGATTAGCCGTTGAAGTATCGATTAGCTCGATGGCATATTCTTTTTCATTGCTTTGAAAGCCGCCAAAGATAAACAAGGCCTCATCTAACAACGAACCATCTTGTAACTTTTTTGCATCTGGGTCAAATTGTACGCGAAATAACCGCGCTTGCCGGTTACGATCAGTCACTTCTAACGACTTTCGGCTAAGTGCTTTATCAATGGCGCGCCAGGCTTTATCAAAATCGGTGCGCAGGCGTAATCGATGATTACCCGCGCCATCAGCGACTAACTCTGCAGCAATAGGCTCATGTTTAATCGGAGCGTAATGACTATTGTCTGGTTCTGAGCTAGTAGTTGTTTCCGTTACGCTTGGTCTTGGTTCGCTAGGCGTGGATACTGAACTGTCCGGCATGGGTTCTGTAGCTGCAACGCTTGGGCTTTCTATGACGGGAATTGTCGTCGTAGCCTCAGATTTGTCGGGTGCTGGTATAGTCGCTGTGGCACTAGTCTCATCACTGACAACATTTGTGGCTATAGAAGTCTGGCCTATATCGAGCGGTAGCTTTAACGGTGCTATTTCGGTGGTATATTGATAGTCTTTTTCTTTATCGGGAAATAGACTTTTTATATAACTGCATCCGCTTAGGCAGGTTGCCGTTAGCGCACAAACCACAACAAATTGATTGAGCATCGTAGGCATGTTAAATCAAACCCGCTGTGCGCATTGCTTCGGCTAGCGGTGCTTGACACTCCGCGCTTAACCAGGTCAACGGCAAACGAATACCTTTAGGGATTAAGCCCATTTCCGCTAAAGCCCATTTGACGGGAATAGGGTTGGATTGTATAAATAAAGTTTTGTGTAAACCCGCTAATTTAGCGTCGATACTGGCGGCTAGTTCTGCCTCACCCCGCATCGCTGCTGTAATCATGTCATGCACTAATTTAGGCGCGACATTACCGGTAACGGTGATAGAGCCTTGCCCGCCTAATAAGCAAAATTCGCGGCTAGTCGCATCATCGCCGGTATACAGCGCAAAATCAGCCGGTGCTAAAGCGCGTATGGCTGTGAAGCGGGTTAAATCGCCAGTGGCCTCTTTAACACCAATAATATGGTCTAATTGCGCTAAGCGACCTATGGTTTCAGGCAGCATATCGCAGGCGGTGCGACCGGGTACGTTGTATAAAATCTGCGCTATATCAACCGCATCATGTATGGCTTTGTGGTGTAAATACAAGCCTTCTTGCGTAGGTTTATTGTAATAAGGCGTGACGATTAAACAGGCATCAGCTCCGGCTTGTTTTGCTTTTTGCGTTAAGTTAATCGCTTCGCTCGTCGAATTAGCACCTGTACCGGCAATAACGGGTATGCGTCCGGCAACGTAGTCTACGATGTACTTAATCGCATCTATATGCTCTTCTTCGTTTAATGTCGCCGATTCACCCGTGGTGCCAACGGCGACCAAGGCATCGGTTCCTTGTGTAATATGAAACTCAACCAGGTTTTTCAAGCTGTTTTTGTCAACCGCACCGCTTTCATCCATCGGTGTGACTAACGCTACGATACTACCTTGAATCATGAAATCTCTCGAACTATGGCTTGGGTAAAGCTCGCTATTATACCAAGCAAACAACGAAAAACTGAGTTTACTCAATAAAGAATTATTGCATTAGCCGTTTATAGGGATTCATTATATAGTGACTTATTGATATTCTGATGGCTTGTTTGAGTGTTCTCTGGCTGATTATGACCGGTAACTCTTTTGATTTTTCCGAATTTAAACTGAACGTTAAGACAGTATCTACGATGCGATATAAATGTAATCACATGTGGTTGCTATTAGGTTTATGCCTGTTATTAACCGGTTGCACAAGTTTACAGCTAGGTTATGTTAATTTAGCTGCGCGCTTTGCCGATTATCAGCATATCGCTGATTTAGTTTATGACGAACAGTCGCAACAACACTTAGATGTTTACTTAGCCTCACAACCCAAACCTAGCCAAGCACTCATCGTGTTTTTTTATGGCGGCTGCTGGGGTGCTTGTCAACCCTTGGAAAAAGAATATTACCGCTTTTTAGCCGAGGCATTGACCAGCGCGGGCTATGCCGTGGTTATCAGCGATTATCGCCTATACCCTAATGTTAAATTTGCTGACATCATGCACGACGCTGTAAGTACCGTGAAATTTGCCATCAATCATGCTGCACGCTATGGTTTAAACCCTCACCATGTTGTATTAATGGGACATTCGGCGGGTGCGCATATTGCCGCGATGCTGACGCTAAATCCAGCTTATTTAGGCCAACACGATTATCCTAACATCAAAGGTTTCGTCGGCTTAGCCGGACCTTATGATTTCTTACCATTTACTGAAGCTTATCAAGCTGATTTATTTGGCCCAGCATCGAATTATCCGAACAGCCAACCGGTTAACTTTGTTCACACAGAACAGCCGCCGCTACTATTGTTACATGGTCGTAAAGACACTATCGTTAGGCTTAAAAACTTGGACAGCTTAAAACAACACACACTCGCGATAAATGGTTGTGTAAGTAGCCATATTTACCCAGAACTTGACCACAAAACCCTAATAGGCGCTTTTACGTTACCGTATCAAACTAGCGAACCGGTACTAACCGATACGATTCGCTTTATAGATGGTATATTTTCCCAAACACCTTGCCCTGCTTAAGCAACACGCTTTTGCCATTAATAAGATTCTGGTATCTTAGGAGCTAAATCGAAATATATTCGGTAAGCCTCCCTTTCTCACTTCACTTTTTAAGACACTATGAGTCTTGGCCAATTATTTATCATCGCCGCGCCGTCGGGCGCAGGTAAAACCAGTTTAGTTAAGCACTTGCTTAATGACATTAAGCAGCTAAGCGTATCCGTGTCGCATACAACCCGTGCGATGCGACCGGGCGAACAGCATGGTAAAGATTATTTCTTTATCTCCGTTGAGGAATTCCAAGAGTTAATCGCACAAAGCGCGTTTTTAGAACATGCGCAAGTCTTCGATAATTATTACGGTACGACGCAAACGGCTGTTGAACATCAGCTCTCATTAGGTTCTGATGTGATTCTCGAAATCGATTGGCAAGGCGCACAGCAAATTAAACATTTGATGCCCGAAAGCGTATCGATTTTTATTTTACCGCCTTCGATAGACATATTAAGACAACGCTTGCAAGGACGTGGCCAAGATGATAACTCGGTTATCGAACGACGTATGCGTGATGCTGTGGCGGAAATGAGCCATTATGCCGAATTTGATTATTTAATTGTCAACGACGATTTTTCGACGGCGCTCACCGAGTTAAAAAGCATTATCATCAGCCATAGACTTGCTTACTCAAGACAATCATCTAAGCTGCAAGCCTTACTCACTTCTTTATTAGCTTAATTCTCTCTGCGCATGACCTCTCATGCGCCGCTTTGGTAACTTTATGACACACATTCCCTCTGTAGGATTTATCAGCTTAGGCTGCCCTAAAGCACTCGTCGACAGTGAAAAAATCTTAACTAAATTGCGCGAAGACGGTTACGCTATCTCGCCTAATTATCAACAAGCCGATTTAGTCGTAGTCAATACCTGCGGCTTTATCGATGCCGCAGTGCAAGAATCCCTAGATAGTATTGGTGAAGCACTAGCAGAAAACGGCAAAGTCATCGTCACTGGCTGCTTAGGTGCGCGCGAAGATGAGATTCGCGCACGCCACCCACAAGTGCTTAAAGTCACAGGCGCTCATGCGTTTGATGAAGTTGTTGCCTCGGTGCGTGAACACTTACCGCCTAGGCATGACCCGTTTACCAGTCTATTACCGCCACAAGGTGTTAAACTGACACCAGCTCATTACGCCTACATTAAAATCTCAGAGGGCTGTAATCATAGCTGTACCTTTTGCATTATTCCGTCTATGCGCGGCAAATTGGTGAGTCGGCCTATCGATGATGTACTCGCAGAAGCCGAGCGTTTAGCAGCAGCGGGCGTGAAAGAATTATTAGTCGTCTCGCAAGACACCAGCGCATACGGCCTGGATTTAAGCTATCACGCAACGACTTGGCGAGAGCAAGCACTTAATACGCGTTTTTATGATTTAGCCAAAGCGCTAGGCGATTTAGGTATATGGGTGCGTATGCATTATGTTTACCCTTATCCCCATGTTGATGACATTATTCCGTTAATGGCAGACGGTAAAATCTTGCCGTACTTAGACATCCCATTTCAACATGCTAATAGCCGGATTTTAAAATTAATGAAACGCCCGGCGGCTACTGAAAATACATTGGCACGCATCAAAGCTTGGCGTGAAATATGCCCTGATATTACGTTAAGAAGCGCCTTTATTGTTGGCTTCCCGGGTGAAACCGAGCAGGAATTTGAAGAATTATTAGACTTTTTAACTGAAGCGGAATTAGACAGAGTTGGCTGCTTTACTTATTCGCCGGTGAACGGCGCAGCAGCAAATGATTTACCCAATGCTGTCCCTGAAGACATTAAACAAGAACGCTTACAACGGTTTATGGACTTACAATCTGAAATTAGCGCTCAACGCTTAGAACGTCGCATTGGTCGACAAGAAACTGTTTTAATCGATGAGGTAGTCGAGGAAGGAGCTGTTGCTAGAAGCAAAGCGGATGCCCCTGAAATTGACGGCTTAGTCTTTATCGATGGCGCCACGCATTTAAATGTTGGCGATTGGGTGGATATTGTGATTGAGGATGCCGATGAACATGATGTTTGGGGACGTTTAATTTAAACGCCCTTAAAACAAAAAACCCAGTCTATGACTGGGTTTTTTGTACTGCCTTGATTCTTATAGTTCGATTGAGCTAGTAACTCTTTGTTTTGAACCGTCTTGTGGGTCCATGCAACCTGTTAAGCCAACAACCATCAATGCCATAGCTAAAATCGCAATTACTTTCTTCATAATATTATCCTCCAAAGGGGTTTCAGTTATTTTACTTATTGTGCGTCAATGAATGAAAGCACAACTAATTTATATCATGACTAAGAAAGCTATGCAATATTTAAACAAACAGGACTTACAACGAATTAATATTATTAGGTAAATCGAATGTAATCACATTATGTGTCCACCGTGCATGTCCTATTGTTATCCAAGGTGCAGCAAAGTTTTTATGTAATTGGTCATAAACCCAATCATTGGGCGCATCGATTTTCTTAAGCTTAATATGAAACTCGGTATTATTCAGATTTAAGCCTAATTGATGTCCGTAAAAAGCGGTGACTTTCATAATAAACTTTTGCAGCCGTACCTGATTAATCGTTGGCGTTACGGCAATATTCGCCCACATGGAATGTACACGCCCCCAATTTGGCGCCAATAAGCGTCCCTGTTCGTTAACAAAAGGCAACCATTGCTCTTCACCATTTTGATCGGTATAGGTCAGCGCTAAAATCCGATCATAGCCGGAAAAATGATCATGCAAATACAACGCATGAGGCGCAATACCTAATAAAAGCTGTGAAATCTCAAGTAACGCATTGCTAGCATCGGTTAAATAGCTGGTGATAGGATTATGCCTAGTCTCAATATCAAAGCGATAAATTAAACCATAATGAATCGTGCTGTTTAGCTGGAACAACAACATGACCATAAGCAATTTAGTTACTATGCGCGCTGCCGCTTTTGGTTTTTGCGCGCTAAAATCGACAAAAAACAGGTCGTAAAACGTCTTTTCTTGCGTCTCTGGCTTTTCCACCACGCAGCTTGTATTACATGGCACACGGCTTCTATTATCGGCTATTTGTCTGTAACGTTTAACCGCATAGGTTTTTAAACCAGGCAAGCTTAGTAAGCCACCTAACCAAGCCATGGTCCGCATGTGTAGACAAATCTGAATATAGGTATCAACGCCAGCATATAAACGCCCTTGAGCATCTAAGGCATATAAATCAGTTAATAATATACTTTCATCTAAACCTGCCAAATGAGGATACTGCTGCGCATAGTCTTGCGCGTTCTTAAAGTCTATGCGCTTAAAAATATCGAAGTGTTCGATGATTAATACGGTTCGATTACATAAAGGGCAATCTCTATCGTAGAACACAGTTAAGCTAGGACTTTTCTCAACCATGCGTGCTGCTAAGCCTTGCCAGAATTCAAATGGTATTAACAAGCTATAGCAAATCAACATACCCAATCCGAAAGGATAAATGTTGAAGGATAAGGTGATACCTAAATGCAAACCCGCGCCTAACAATAAATACACTAAACGTAGCTTTTTATGCGCAAATAAGAAAATAAAACTAAATTGAAACAACAAGATGGTATAGCCAATCGTTTTTTCCAATAGCTCGTTGTTTAACAAAAACGACATGTCTAACACCGACACATAATAAGGCTGGGTGCACGGCAACCAAGCGCCTAAGCCGTGCCGCCAATGCTCGGCGAATAGTTTATGGATAGCCGAGTCAAAATATAAAAAACCCAAACCAATAATCACAGGCACATAATAGGCCAGCACCGTAACCGCTTGCGGCTTATCAATACGCATAAAAGGCGTTCGCAATTTAGCACGTAAGCTATCCAACGCTAACGCACGATCACCCGGCATAAACAGCAAGAAAAAGCCCATGCCTGTCATGAACAAATCAAAGCCGCCATCAAAATCACGTTGCATAGGTGTAAAATTTACAAACACCAGCCATAGCAAATAATTACAAACCGTTGCGAAGCGATAACGGTAGCCCACGATAATAAAAATCGCGATAACCGCCCAAAAACCTAAAAAGTAATTAATCGTTGGAAATTCGACATCGAGAAAAGGTATCGGATCGAATATTAAGTGACTAAAGTAATAAAGAAAAATGATTTCTTGCAAGGTCACTAAACCATACAAGATTCGATAAACGCCAATACCGGTTGCAGGAACAGAGTGTGCTAGCAAGCGCTGGACGTGTGAAAGGAAGAATTTATACATTTCGAACCGGCAAATGTATAAATTATAAAAGACTTAGAGTTTATATGGAAAAGCTTTAATTCAGTCTAAAACGACAAAGGCCGCTAGATTTAAAAAATCTAGCGGCCTTAAGTTTTATTCCGATGCCCTTTAAAGCTTATTTTTCGTCATCTGGGTGTGGTGCGAATACCCATTTAGCTAAGAAATAAACAGCAGCTATAACTACAACTGCACCGACCATGCCGGCTGGCTCTTTTAACATTGCAGTGAGATCTAAGATGAACCCCATGAGATGTCCTACCTGTAATTTTTGTGTTTTAGAAATCGCTATTTTTTATAGCATAGGGAAATTACATAATACTTTAGGGGAATCTAAAGTCAAGTTAAATGTTTCCTACACCACAAATGCACACCTCTTTATCCAATAAAAACTGGGCTATCAAATTAAAAACTCGATAGCAATTCCACTATGGTTTAAACTGCTCACTTTAACGCGCAGTGAGTATGAGGGGGTAAAATGATAAAAAATTATATTACAATAATTTCGGCCGTTTTAATGATGTTAGCGGCATCTGCTCAAGCGGATGTTACGCTTAAAGATAGTAGCGAAATTGTCGGCAAATGGGCAGTCACTGCCGAGGCATCTAAAATTGACGGCGAAAAAAAAGCAGTTAAAGTTGAATGGGACTTTACTACTAATGGCGTGTTGCACACTATCGCAACCGATTCGGTAGGCAGAACCAAAGAAATGAAGATTGACATAAAATATTCTGTCGAAAACGGTGAAATAAAAAAACAATCAAAACCGGGACAAGAAAAATATGAATCTTGCA
>CAWUNX010000057.1:0-12348 GCA_963923905.1 uncultured Methylocucumis sp. | reverse complement strand
ATTAGCTGCGGCTTCGCCTTTTTCGTCTTTGGTTTTTTCCCATTGCCGCCAGGTATAGGTTTGCTCAGCAAACTCGTTTTCCGCTAAGGCATAAGCCCAATTACGGAACGCCCCCTCGGTATACTTCATGATATTGCCTTTATGGACAATAGTTACGCTACGGCGCTGGTTTTTAATCGCATAGTCAATGGCTGCGCGCATCAGACGTTCCGTGCCTTCAGAGGACACGGGTTTAATGCCTATACCACTGGTCAGCGGGAAGCGTATTTTTTTATACTGGTCGGGAAAGTGTTCTTTAAGCAACGCTAAAAAACGTTCGCAGTCGCTGCTGTTTTGCGCAAATTCTAAGCCCGCATAAATGTCTTCGGTGTTCTCACGAAATATCACCATGTCAACCGATTTAGGATTTTTTACCGGTGACGGTACGCCGTTAAACCAGCGCACGGGTCTTAAACACACGTACATGTCCAGCATTTGCCTTAAGGCAACGTTTAGCGAGCGAATGCCACCGCCAATAGGCGTGGTTAACGGACCTTTTATCGACACTAAGTAATTTTTGCACGCATCGACTGTTGCATCGGGTAACCAGGTATCGAAGAGTTGATAAGCTTTTTCGCCAGCGTAGACTTCTAGCCATTGAATCTTACGTTGGCCTTGATAACTTTTGGCAACGGCGGCATCTAGCACTCTAACGGTTGCTCGCCAAATATCTGGCCCGGTACCGTCACCTTCGATATAAGGAATAATAGGCTGGTCAGGGACTACGAGTCTTCCATGCTGCATAGTAATAGCATTGCTGTTCAATACTGGGTTGTTCATGGCAAATCCTTATTAGAAGTGCGGAAGAAAGCGACTGCGGACTATCATAGCAAAAGCTACGCTTTTTGAATAATTAAGCCGGGTCGCTGGTAAAAATTTAATAGATACCTTTATAATCGCAGTCAATGCTGAGGAAATAATCTTCGGTACAATCACTATATTTAACTCGATAGGAGAAATTATGCACGCAGTGACGTTAATCAAAGGCGATGGTATTGGTCCTTCAATCATGGACGAGGCAGTGAAAGTTATTAATGCATCCGGTGTGAAGATTGCTTGGGAAGATGCGTATGCGGGTATGGCAGCTTATGAAAAGTTTGGAACGCCATTACCTAATGAAACGATGGATTCTTTCGATAAAACCCGTGTGGCGTTTAAGGGGCCGTTAACCACGGTGGTCGGCAAGGGGTTTAGAAGCATTAATGTCGCATTGCGTCAGCAATACGATCTTTATGCGAATGTTAGACCGGCGAAAAGCTGGGAAGGTGTTAAAACGCGTTATGACGCAGTTGATATAGTGATTGTTAGAGAGAATACCGAAGGCTTGTATGCCGGTTTAGAGCATTATTTAACGCCTAAAAAAGATATAGCTGAAAGTTTAGCAGTGGTTACACGTGCGGCCTCTGAGCGCATCATCGAGTATGCGTTTAAATATGCTAGAGATAATAAGCGTAAACGCGTCACTGCTTGCCATAAAGCTAATATTTTGAAGTATACCCAAGGCTTGTTCTTAGATATTGCCCGCGAAATTGCACCGCGTTATCCAGATATTGAATTTGATGAAAAAATCATCGATGCTGCGTGTATGCACATGGTGATGAATCCACAACAATTTGATGTCGTTGTCTGCACTAATATGTTTGGCGATATTTTGTCTGATTTAACAGCCGGGTTAGTCGGTGGTTTAGGACTTATTCCAGGGGCAAATATCGGTGCCGATGCCGCGTTATTTGAAGCCGTACATGGTAGCGCGCCTGACATCGTGGGCAAAAACATTGCTAATCCTACCGCTGTAATTATGGCCGGAGCAATGATGTTAAGCCATTTAGGAGAACTTGAAGCCAGTGCGCGCGTAGTCGCTGCTGTGCAAAAGGTTATTAGCGAAGGTCGCTATGTAACACCAGATTTAAACCCTAGTTCAACGACAGGAACTGATGGTATGGGCGACGCAATTGTGGCCGCAATGGCATAGCTATAAGCCGTTTGCTCTCTGTGTGACGAGAGAGCAAGCGGTGGTCTACCAAACTCTGAATTCACCAGTGTCCATGTGAACAAAATTGGCGTAAGGATAATAGCCTACACCACCGCGTTGTAATGCCAGCGCGGCATTTTTGATAGTGCGGGATGAAACGCCTTCCATGCGTACATCAATCGCTCTGCCTTCCATGTGTAAACTGTGTTTAGCGACGCGTCTGCTATGGTGACGCAATGAGGCGTTGGTATATGGTGAGCGATATGCTGAGATGACTTGGAAAGGTTTGCTAGTTGTTAGTAATTGTTTAACGTCGAACAATTGATCTAATAACATGGGGTCTACTGTGTGTATGGTATCGGTGTGATAGTCACGGCATAAATAATTTACTTCATGTAAGGCATCAGGTAAGTACCGACCATGCTCAAAATAAGTGATATTAATATGTTCACCGGTATTAACATTGCTTAACGCTAAGCTTTTGTGACTGACAAAACGATTGATATAGGCTTGCCTAATAGGTTGTTCTTCAACCGCTTCATGAATAACTTCATGGTGGGGGTGGTGTACGGCGTGGTGATGGGTTTTATGATGTGTAGCTTTTGTGTGGTGGTGGGCAACATGCTTATGTGCTTTGCTGCTATGGCTAGCATGGTGATAAACCTTGTGAACTTTAGCTTGGGCTTCGGCAATGCTTAAACCCGTTAACACTGAACCCATAGCTAATTCTCGTAAAAAGCGCCGACGCGACGGCATGGCCGCATTATCACTAAAGTCGTTCATATCGGAGGAGTTGCTTAGCATAAAAATTCCAAAAGTTTTGTTAAATTTTCACGCTCCATTCTTAAGCATTGCTTAAAACGAGCTTGCTAAAACTAAATACTGTGATGAATAACTCGATACAATCCTGGTAAGGCCTAGGTTTACGATGATGCAAGAAGGAAAATGTCATGACTAAAAAAACTCAAAAACCCTCTATGTATTTAACAGAGGTGAAAGCCCTTTCGGACAGAATTGTCAAAGCGCAACAGCCGATTCGGATTTTGGATGCGATTAAATGGGATGACAGTATTAAGCAGGCGTTTTTACAAAGCGGGTGTAAACATTTGCCCTTAATCGACGCTGACTATTATTTACAACGACCGTTAGGTTTTGACCCTGACCAAAAAAAACAAGAGTTTCATCAGATTGAGCGGGATTTAATGCGTAAACTCGGCCAGTTAAATCCGCTAAGCGTGATTATGCGTAGGATTTGTCGCGAGTATCAAGACGTTGTGCGTATGTTAGAAAAACGTGGGTCTGCGACGTTTTGCAATATCTCGCAAGAATTATATGGTTCTTCGCAAGACGTGTTTCATGTCGGAGATCCGACCTTAGCCGATTTAGGCAGCATGATGGAACAAACCTTAACGCAATTATTGCAATTGGAGTTTTTAACCGAGGAGCCCAAAACGATTAATGCTAAAGATGCTGTTGCTATATTAAACGAAAAAATTCAAGCGGTGTTTCCAGGCGATGGTTTACGCGCGATGATTAGCGATGGCATTGTTTCTGATGCCGCCGCTGGTACGGATTACGTTAAGTTGCGTGCCGATGCGATGTTTAATATGCACGACTTACGCGTGTTAGAAGTGCATGAAATATGGGTGCATTTAGGTACAACGCTTAATGGCATGGCACAACCGTATTGTACGTTTTTAGGTAAAGGACCGCCTTCTGCGACGGTGACGCAAGAGGGATTAGCGGTATTAATGGAAATTCTATCCTTTAGTTCATCGCCAGAGCGCTTAATGCGCTTAATTAACCGAGTGCGCGCGATTACGCTAGCAGAGGAGGGGGCTGACTTTATGGAAATCTTCCGGTTTTTTAAAGCAAAAGGCTTAGATGATGAAGATAGCTACACCTACAGCAGTCGGGTGTTTAGAGGTAGTAGCGCACAAGGGATGCCTTTTACCAAAGACTTAACCTATATTAAAGGTTTTGTACTGACGTATAACTTCATGCGCTTGGCGGTTAGTAAAGGTAAGCCCGATAGAATCCCGTTGTTGTTTTGTGGTAAGACCATGATTGAAGACATGAAAGTCTTAGTCGATTTAGTCGAAGAAGGTACTGTGATTCCGCCTCGGTTTTTGCCACCGCAGTTTAAAGATTTAATGGGGCTATCGGCTTGGCTAAGTTTTAGCAGGTTTATGACATCGTTGAATTTTAGGCAGTTAGAACAAGATTATGCCAATGTTCTATAAGCAGTGTTTCGGCTTTGGTAGTTGACGGCAGTTCTGTAGTTTTTTGATTGACAAGAATGATTTGAATATTAGATAGTTCGCGACCTATTGTTAAGGTATTCAGAATGACAGTTTTGTTAAAAAATCTGCGGAGTCAATGTGTTAAAATCGGGTTATAAATCCACTCAAAAACCACGTGAAGGCGAGATTTGCATAGACGCTTCACAATTGCGACCGGGCGTGCATGTCCGGTTGCCTTTATCGTGGATGGAACATGAGTTTGTTTTTAACTCGTTTATTATCGCAGATGAAGAGCAAGCTAAACGCATCGCGGCAATGAATTTGCCACAGATTTTTTGCGATGTTAAGCGTAGTAAAGTACCGCCATTGCCTAAACAAGAAGCGACGGCAGATAATTTGCCGACTGAAGATGAAAAATTAAGATTTTCAGAGCTGAAAGCGCAGTTGATGGCCGAAAAGGCCGAACGCGCAAAAGTCATGACGACAATACGCAAGCGTTTGGATAATGCGCAAAACCATTATATTGGCGCTGCAAAAATGGTTGTCGGCGCCTTTAAATCGTTTAGCCACAATACTAAAGAAAGTATTAAACAAATGTCAGATGTGAGTGAGCGTTCAGCGGCTGCATTGTTGTCTGACCCTGATAGTGCGCTGGTGCTGATTACTGAAAAAGGTCAGCATGATGGCTTTGCTGCTCATGCGTTATCGGTGATGACTTTAGCGTTGCTGTTAGGCAAGCAAACCGGCTTGCCAGAGGAAGCATTACGCGCTATAGGCATAGGTGCATTATTGCATGATGTGGGAAAACTGAGCTTTCATCCCTCCATGCTACGCAATCAACATCGTAACAAATTTGAAGAAGCTGTTTATCGTACGCATTGTCAGACGGGCTATGATGCAGCGGCTAAAGCCAATAGCTTATCGCCTGCCATGTTAGCTGTAATTTTACAACATCATGAGCGTATGGATGGTAGCGGTTTCCCCGATCAGTTAAAAGGTGACGAAATACCTTTTGCGGCACGTATGGTTGCGATTGCCAACCGTTTTGATAATTTAACCAATCCTATCGATTATTTAAAAGCCATGTCGCCGTCTGAAGCCTTATCGTTTATGTGGGCGAAAGAAAATAAAATTTACGATAGCAAATTACTGCAACTCTTTATCAAAGCGATGGGGGTTTATCCGCCTGGCTCGGTGGTTATGCTATCGGACAATCGTGTAGCGGCGGTGGTGTCATCAGCACCTACCGCTCATCCATTAAGCCCACAGGTATTAATCTACGAGCCTGAAATTCCTAGACGGCAAGCGCTTATTATTGATTTAGCGGAAGAAACTTCGATTAAAATCGAACGCCCATTACGCTTAAGCGAGCGCCCCGATGAAGAGCTTGATTACTTATTGCCTAGACGGAAAATTAGCTGGTTTTTTGTCGATGGAGAATAAAGCTGGCGTTATGACCTAACGCCAGCTTTGTGATTTACAACACTAGGTCAGCATCTACTAAACTATCGACACCGATCAATGTGATGGAAAATTCACTATCGCTGTCAGCATCGATACTGGCTGATAACTCATGCGTAGTCGGGTCAAAACGGATTTGCCCGGTAGCATCGACACCATCAAAGCTTGCATCGCCAATAAAGATAAATGCTTCATTAATATCTAGCGTTGCGCTATTGGCGTCTAATAATGATAAATCAATAATATCTACGCCACTGGTAAAGTCATGGATAACAGTTTCATCGCATTTAAGCGTAGTAAAGACAAACACATCAGCACCTAAACCGCCGGTTAAATCATCTTTACCACCATCGGCGTATAAATCATCGTCGCCATCGCCGCCGTCTAAATCATCTTTGCCGGAACCACCGCTAAGCGAGTCATCGCCATCACCGCCATTTAAATCATCAGAACCATCACCGCCATCTAAGTTATCATTATCGTCGTCACCGTATAAATCATCTTTACCGTTGCCACCGTTTAAATCGTCTAAACCTAGGCCACCAGTTAACGTGTCATTACCGTTATCACCATCCACGGTGTCATCGCCATCACCACCGTCTAAAGCATCCTTGCCTGAACCACCTGTGACTAAATCATCGCCCGTACCGCCAAACACCGAATCATTGCCATTGTCACCTTCGACATCATCGTTATCAGCGCCACCATCAAGATAATCGTCGCCATTACCACCACTTAGCGAATCATCTCCTGCATCGCCATACAAATCATCACTGCCGTGGCCACCTGAGCCGTGGTCGTCACCATCACCGCCGGAAACGCTATCATCTCCAGCATCACCTTCTAAATCATCATTATCATCGCCGCCGTCGATATGATCGTTACCATGTCCACCATTTACAGTATCACTACCAATACCACCTACAATATCATCATCGTTATGACCGCCATGTAAGTCATCGTTGTCATCTGTGCCTTGTTCGTCTTCGTTGTTACGGTCTTTTAATAGAGTGCTCATAGTGTCTATCCTTATTGTTATTTCATGGGTTAAAACTACGTCTAAATTAAAGCATTTGTTATGCCAAATAAATAAGTATTTGTTATTAAATAATAAAAATGATTATTGATACAATAAGCCTGCAAAAAATGTCAGAAATAAAAGTTGTCTCTACATTTTGTGCAGGCTGAGTGAACTAATTAACGCAGCTTGCCAATGGCGCTTGGCTGACTTGTCTTTTCGTCTTTAAACCCTCATATTCAACAATCACCCAGCAAGGGACTTCGCTAGCGGATAATGCGATGGATTTAGACCAGCTTCCGCTAGCGCTAGGCGCGATTTTTTTAGGTGTGGTTACGATTACGCCTTTAGCGCTAGTAATATTCAAATTTAATTTGGCTAATGCAGCGGATTTTTGCGTAGCGGTTAAGCCTGCTTTAAAGGCAAGGCTACCTGAAATAATTAAGGTTTTGTTTTTCCATTGCGCACTTTGCAATAAAAATTGCGTGATGTTTTTAGTCGTACCCGTTCTAGCAGGCCATACTTGAATAATTGCATTGACAGTGTTGGAGGTTAGGTTGCGTCCTTTGCTGTTTTCTTGCACATACAGTTTTAATGGATAAGTTTTATTGGCTTGGGCAGCCGTAGGCGACCATTTAAAATCGACGGTAGGTAAATTATTTTTGGTATAAACCGACGATAATTTAAATCCGCTAGGTGCTGTACCGTGTACATCAAACGTATCATCTTCGGCGTCGGTGACTTGCAATGGAATCACCAGCGGAGCTTCACCTACAGTAATATCCCATTTTGAGTTAATCGCGTGTAAAACCGGCTTAGTATCTTGAGTTTGTGCGTTAATAAAGTCTCTAAGTCCTGCTATTTCCCCTTTTGGTGAGGCTGCAGCCTCTAATACCCCAGGCTTAAAACCGCTGCCTAAATTGTCAAAATGGCAAGCAGTGCAACCTGATGCGCCTGTTAAGGCCGGGAATTCTGGGCGTGCGCTTGCAGTTAATGGCAGCGTCGTCAATAAAGCAGTTACTAATGTGAAGCTAAGAAATTTGTCCATGGTGGTCCTCTGTGAAAGTTCAAAATTTGAACGTTAATCGCTACAAAACTGCCGTTGCGATTAGCGTTTAACCATAAAATGCAAAGGTAGTGCCAACTTTTATTTTTATTTTAACTCAATGTATTTTAAAGAAAAATAACTTATATTGCTGAGCCAGCGTGCAATTCTGCGAGCAAGCACGCAAGATTTGTTAAGCAAAATGTTTTGAATTAACAATTTTTGCGGGTAACCAACCGATGGCGTTAAATTGCACAACGCCTTGCAGACTTCGCTAAACACGCGTTTTTACCTCGCTTAACCGTCCTATCAGTTTTACAATGGGGTTTGCTTGTGCCTAGCGCAGGCTTTGACAAAACTCACTTTTTACGACTTCATTCTTATGCCTTTACTACGTTTAACCCATCTTTCTATTGCTTTTGGTAGCCATGCTTTGCTTAACGACGAAGAATTTCAGCTTGACCCAGGTGAGCGTGTCGGTTTGTTAGGGCGTAATGGCGAAGGTAAATCGACGTTAATGAAGATTATTGCGGGTGATATTGCTGCTGATCATGGCGAGTGTTGGCGGCAACCAGGTTTAAAGTTGGCCTGGTTAGAACAAGCGCCGGATTTAAGCCAATATGCAACCGTGTATGATGCGGTTGCTAGTGGTTTAGGCGAGTTGGGACATTGGTTAGCGCGCTACGAGGTGTTATCGCACCAACTGACCGAAGCTGACCCTAAAATACTCGCTGAGTTAGGTGAGTTACAACATCACTTAGAAGCCCATCAAGGCTGGCATTTTCAACAACGAGTAGAAACCACGTTAAGCAAACTAGGTTTGCCCGCTGATTTGAACATTGCGCAATTATCGGGCGGCTGGACGCGGCGCGTTGCGTTAGCTAAAGCCTTAGTGATTGAACCGGATGTGTTATTACTCGATGAGCCGACTAACCATTTAGATTTCACTAGCATCACTTGGCTAGAAGAGCAAATTTTGAATTTTAACGGCGCGGTATTGTTCGTGACGCATGATAGAGCGTTTCTACAGCGCTTAGCGACGCGTATTGTCGATTTAGACAGAGGCCAGTTAACCTCTTGGCCAGGCAGCTATGATGATTTTTGTACGCGTAAAGCCTTGGCATTACAAGATGAAGCCAATCAAAACGCCGAGTTTGATAAAAAATTAGCCGAAGAAGAAGTGTGGATTCGTCAAGGGATTAAAGCCAGACGCACGCGTAACGAAGGTCGAGTCAGAGCGTTAGAAAAACTCCGCCGGGAACGCGCAAGACGCCGTGAAACTCAGGGCACAGCAAGCGTCATGCTAAATAAAGGCGAAGCGTCCGGCAAAAAAGTGATTGAAGCTAAAAAGGTCAGTTTTTCCTATGGCGACCGACTAATTATCAAAAACTTTTCTGGGTTGATTCAGCGTGGCGACAAAATTGGCTTAATCGGGGCGAATGGCGCGGGCAAATCGACCTTATTAAAACTGCTATTAGCGCACACACCTCCGACTCAAGGTGAAATCGAGTTAGGTACTAAGCTGGAAATCGCGTATTTCGACCAGTTACGCGAGCAATTAGACCCGGATGCCTCGGTAGCGGACACCGTCGCGAATGGCAGCGATTTTATTGAGATTGCGGGTGTTAAAAAGCATGTTATGTCGTATTTAGGCGATTTCTTATTTGCCCCGGCTAGAGCGCGTTCGCCGGTGCGTAGCTTATCGGGTGGGGAAAAAAACCGGTTAATGCTCGCCAAGCTATTCACAAAACCCGCTAATCTATTGGTTATGGACGAGCCTACCAATGATTTAGATTTGGAAACGTTAGAGTTATTAGAAGAAAAATTAATCAATTACGACGGTACGTTACTATTAGTCAGTCATGATAGAGCGTTTTTAGATAACGTCGTCACTAGCGTATTAGTCTTAGATGGTTCAGGTCTGGTACAAGAATTCATCGGTGGTTATAGCGATTGGTTAGACTACAGTGCTAAGCAAGAACAAGCGCTTGATAATAAGAAAAGCGACGCCACTAAACCCAGCACCGATAAGCCTATTAAAACTACAGCAAAGAAAAAACTCAGCTATAAAGAGCAGCAAGAATTGGCGCAGTTGCCGACGCTAATCGAGCAATTAGAAACTAAACAAGCTGAGCTAAATGCGTTAATCAATTCAGCCGATTTTTATAAGCAAATGTCTAGTGATAGTCAAAAAGTAGCGGAAACGGTGGATGTTTTAAAACAGGTTGAAGCTGAATTGAATGCGGCTTATCAACGTTGGGAAGCGCTAGATGCGTTAAGTGTTTAGTTTGAAATAATATGGTTTCCACGCTCTTGCTTTATTGCACGCAGTTAAACCATTTTGGAGTACAAAGCTTGCTTTGTACGGCATTTAACCAGAGCAAGACAAGCCTTGCACTCTGCGATAATCGGATGTTTAGCGCTTAACTGTAGGTAGTGACGCTGGAGCGTCGGAACGAGAAACTGTAGGTTACGATATGCGTACCTTGTTATTGGTTAATGACGACAAATTCACACCTAAATATTGGTAACAATCTGCCACAAACCACACTCAATACGATAAGCTCATTGCTTTTACACTGAGCTGAGCATACTTGCTGTAAATTGAAAAAAAAGGTTTAATAGTCAAGATATTTTTTTTTGTTTTTTGTCGCTGCATTCTCAAAATGTGATAAATTTCAAAAAAATCTTGTGGTGTTTAGGCTCTCAATGTCAAAATCTTTTCATCCGATGACAATAACGTTGATTAATAAAGGGGTGAGACGATGAAACGCTATATGAAAATAACCGGTGTGATTGCTTTAAGTATGGTCTCTGTGCCGGTCTGGGCTACGTTAAAAGAAGATATTGCCAAAGCGTATATACAAGCGATTACGGCAGGTTCGGGTGCTAAGCAAGTGGGTAAGGTTGATTTTGATGCTTTGGGTTGCTCACCGGCTACGGTGTTTGCTGATGATGCATGTCAAAAGCTGGTGTTTAAAGGCAAAGATGGTAAAGCGGTGTTAATGGAGGCGATTACGGCGGCTAACATAGCGACATTAGTGCCGTTAGAAGATTTACGCCGGGTTTATGGCAATTTGCATGATACAACTTATGATAATGTGCGGCTACTATTTAAGTTATTAAGCGAGCGTGATAGCTCTTGGTTCCCCGAATACGATGGTGATGGCAAGGCTAAAGCCATTTTACAAGCACAACTTGAAGCAACGGGAGCCGGTGGCATGTATGGCACATTTAATTGGCCTTTCGATGCCGCAAGTCCCGAACAAGCCAAAATCACGTCGGCCGGGGTAGATTTTACGATTAAAACGCTACCCTCAGCGAAAGACACTTATGTTAATGACTTTCCATTGTACTACTGGGCGTTGCAAACTAATTTCAGTGATATGGCGTATCCGAATGGTTTTGCTTTTCCCCAGCCTGCCGATAAAGCGCCTGATGCGTGTAAAAATACGACTACTGCATGGGGACATGTGGGGTTGCAATATTTTCCTAAAGATAGCGAAAAACGCCAAGCCAACTGGGGCGGCGGTGGCGATGGTTCGGGTATAGATGATTATGGTTGTGGCGGTAGTGATGTTAGCCCTGTTGCTTGGAAAGCCAATACGCCGTATGAATATAGGGTTACTCGCGGCGCTAGGCTTGGGCCAAAATTATGGGAATGGACAGGGGAAGTTTTTAAGAAAACTGGCCCCGAGTTAATGTATCGCTATAAGATTTATGGTGGCGAGTACATTACGTTTGCGACGACATGGGCTGAGCTTATCGGTGTTAGCTGTACGGACCCAAAACTTATCACGCAATGGGGTAATCCTTGGTTAGCAAACAATAGCGGTAAATTTCGCATAGGACATATTTCGCTGGAGTATGGCAATGACGCGTGTTTTCGCTCGCAAGAATTCATCGCGAATTCCTGCAAAGCTAAATGGACGCAGCATCAAGGGGTGATTAGACCTGTGAGCCAAGCTGGAGCTAATTTGCTGCGCAATAATAATGGCTTAGAGTTAGTGGAAGAATACTGCGAGCGCACACCCGATTCAACCGAAGTGGCGATTGCTAAAGCCTATGTGCAAGCGATTGCGGGTGGCAGTGGCGCTAAACGCGTATCAGGAGCGATTGATTTTGCTGAGTTAGGCTGTTCGCCCGCTACTGTTTGGGATGACGATAAATGCCAAAAGCTGGTATTTAACGGTAAAGATGGTAAAGCAATTTTGATGGAAGCAATTACAGCGGCAAGCAATGGCGATTGGCAAACATCAAATATTAAATCTATCATTCCTGAAGAGACTCTGCGAAGCATTATGACCGATGGCAGTAATGCGTTGGCGCTGGAGTTATTCGGTTATTTAAGCACGCAGAGTGATGGTTGGTATGACTATTTAGACGGGGCGGATAAAGCTAAAGACGTTTTGCGGCAGTATATGGATTCGTTGAATTGAGGTGTAGATAGTTTGGTATAGTAAGTAAGCAAAAGCTTTTTAACCAAATGAAAAACACTTGTCTCTCTTAATTCACCACGAAGAACACGAAGTTCACCGAGGACAATGGGAAACTTCGTGTTCTTCGTGAA
>CAWUNX010000056.1:0-12557 GCA_963923905.1 uncultured Methylocucumis sp. | reverse complement strand
TGTTGGGCGATTTTTCTGAAGTATAAACCGAAAAGCTAAGCGCGTGGAGTATATTACCGAGCGTAAATGTTTTGTTGAAGAGCTAAGAACTGAGCGTCAGCGGTTAAATGATATTATTGAGGCAACTCATGCTGGAACTTGGGAATGGAATCTAATTACCGGCGAAACGCATTTTAATGAGCGCTGGGCCGAAATATTTGGTTATGAGCTTAGCGAGTTAGAGCCTTTTACTATTGTTGCTTGGGAAAAGTTTGTTCATCCTGATGATTTAATTCAAAGTAATTTGAAACTGCAACAGCATTTAGCCGGCGATAGCCATTATTACGAATGCGATGTACGCATGAGGCATAAAAAAGGCCATTGGGTTTGGATTTCTGATCGGGGAAGGGTTACGCGCTATACCGACGATGGTAAGCCTATGATTATTAGCGGGACGCATTTAGACATTACCGAGCGGCGGGAGGCTGAGATTCGCATACGCAATAGTGAAGAGCGTTTACGAGTATTATTCGAGCAAACCAAAGAAGCGACGACCATCTTAAAGAATGGCGTTATCATTGAAGCCAATCGCTCAGCACAATCTCTATTACACGTCGATAAACTAGAACAGTTAATCGGTATGTCCCCGGTAGAGTTATCACCACTCTACCAACCCGACGGTATGTTATCGGCCGTTAAAGCCCAGCAGATGATTAATATGGCTATAGAAAATGGTAGCCATCAATTTGAATGGATGCATGTGCGGGTTGATGGTGAATCGTTTTGGGCTGAGATTTCTCTGACCGCTATTACCCAAAAGAATGAGAGACTTATTCACGCAGTATGGCGCGACATTACTGAGAAAAAGCGTGCTGAAGACGAGTTAGATGAGTACCGTAGGCATTTAGAAGAGTTAGTCGTTGAGCGAACAGAAAAGCTTAATGCCGCTAATACACTGGTGAAAATGAACGAAGAGCGTTATCGCTATGCGTTAGAAGCAAGCTATGACGGTATTTGGGATTGGGAGCTGGAAACGGATACCGTGTATTGCAGTTCAGCATTTTTTCAGATGCTAGGTTATGAAAGAACGGATTGGGATACGGTTGAAGCCTTATGGCGAGTGGCTTTACATACCGACGATCAACACTATTCCTTGGCAATGTTTAAGCAACGCTTATTGTCAGAAGGCAGTTATGAAGCAGAGTTTAGATTACAAGCTAAAAACGGTGGATATAAATGGATTTTAAGCCGTGGCAAAGTCGTTGTGCGTGATAGCGCACAAAAGCCTTTACGCGCAGTAGGCACACATAGCGATGTGACTATGCGAAAACAAATGGAGTTGGAATTAAGAGCATCTAAGGAACAAGCGGAAACGGCTAACCTAGCTAAAAGCACATTTTTAGCTAATATGAGTCATGAGATTCGCACGCCTATGAATGCTATTTTAGGCATGGCGCATCTTTTAGCCAATCAAGCAAATTCAGCTGAGCAACTCGATAAAATCAATAAAATAACAACTTCTGGCAAACATTTATTAAGTTTAATTAATGATATTTTGGATTTATCAAAGATTGAAGCGGAGCGCTTAACTTTAGAAGAAATACCTATCAATATTGCTGCGATAGTAGACCAGGCCGGTAGCATGATTGCAGAACGCTTAAGAAGCAAAGCGTTAGTTTTAGATATTGATACTGCACCGGAGTTAGTTGGCTTGTCTTTATTAGGCGACCCGTTGCGGATTGGTCAAATTCTGATTAATTTTTTAGGAAATGCGGTTAAGTTTACTGAAGCCGGGACCATAACTCTTGCAGCCAATATTGTTCAGCAAGATGAAGACGCCGTTGTTGTGCATTTTCAAGTGTCTGATACGGGCATAGGCATGACTGAAGAGCAACAAGCAAGATTGTTTCAAGCATTCGAACAAGGCCAACATTCAATTAGTCGGCATTATGGTGGCACGGGGCTTGGCTTAGCAATTAGCCGTCGATTAGCGACCATGATGGGCGGTGAAGTAGGTGTGACTAGCCAAATTGGTTTAGGCAGTCAGTTTTGGTTTACTGTTAAATTAAAACGTAATCTTAAACAAATCGAATTAGTGAACTTACCTAATCCCGCTGGCTTTCACAGTGACGCCAAGATTTTATTAGTTGAAGATAACGAGATTAATCAAGAAGTTGCTAAACAAATGTTAGAAAGTGTGGGCTTGCAGGTCACGGTAGCGCAACAGGGTGCGGAAGCTATTGAGAAAGCTAAAAAGACTACTTACGACTTAATTTTTATGGATATGCAAATGCCTGTTATGGACGGTTTAGAAGCGACAAAACATATTCGTACATTACCAGGCTATCAATACACGCCAATTATTGCGATGACAGCGAATGCCTTTGTTGAAGATAGGCAGCAATGTTTTGATGTGGGTATGAATGCATTTCTAACTAAACCAGTAGAGCCTATGCTGTTATTTAGTGTGTTATCGCAATGGTTGGCAGTCAGCGATAAGCATCCGTATGTTTATCCTAGCCGCACATCTACTCATCATAGCGCCAAAGCTAATTTCGATAGAAACAAAGCATTGCAGCATTTTTTAGACCATCATTTGCATGACCCAGATAAAATTCTGGGCGCATTCAGAGACAATGATAGTGAGGCGGCATTAGCGATAACGCATTCTTTAAAAAATACTGCTGGAATACTGGAGTTGGCACACGTGTTAGCGTGTTCAACTCGTTTAGAACATGCGTTAAAGCAAAATCAACAACAAACAGTTATTGAACATTTAACCAATCAATTAAAAGACAGCATGGCTGCTGCTGAAAGCAAGCTGCGTGCACTAATTAAAAATTATGCCAAAGAATGTCCAGAGCCCGCTGCTTTAATGAATATAGAATCGCTTATCCCGCGTTTGCAGGTGTTATTAACAAAATTAGCAGCGGATGATTTGCAATCCGCCGAACTATGGCGAGAACTCAAGCCGTTGTTAAGCACGGCTATTGATATTGATAGCTTTAAGCAGCTAAATCGAGATATAGACCATTATGAGTTTCCAAGAGCAGCTCAAACAGTACAGACGCTAATAACATCACTTAGAGGATAATGACGATGACATTTATGGCATGGAGCGAGGATTATCTGACCGGTATAGCGACAGTTGATGAGCAGCATAAAACGTTGGTCGATATGATTAATGCGTCAGCGTCATTATTAGCGGCAGATTGCGTAATTAGTAATAGTTATGCAAACAAGTTATTAGACGGCTTAGTCAATTATGTGTCATTACATTTTAGTACTGAAGATAACCTAATGACTGAGCAAGGCATAGATATTAGGCATTTACAGCATCATCGTACTGCTCATCAAGCGTTTGCTAAACAAGTCGAATTTTTGCGACAGGAGCTTGACGAAAACGGTCAATTCGAAGGATTAAAGCTATTACGCTTTTTATCAAATTGGTTAGCGTTTCATATTTTAGGTGAAGATCAGCGCATGGCTAAGCAGCTTAAAGCCATTGAGCAAGGACATGAGCCTGAAGATGCTTATGAGCTTATCGAAGGCTCAAAAGCGGAAATATTGCAAAATGCCAATGATGTTTTGGTTAATGCATTAGTGAATTTATTTTCCCAGATGACTGAGCAAAACCGTTGTCTGATTGAAAAAAATCTTAAAATTGAAGCCGCAAATGCTGAATTAGAAAATTATCAGAAAAACTTAGAGCAATTAGTGGCTGCGCGTACAGCCGAATTAACTCAAGCAAAAAATGCTGCTGAATTATCGGCTAGAGCTAAAAATAGGTTTTTAGGCACTGTCAGCCATGAATTATTAACGCCTATGAATGCTATCTTAGGTTTTGCGCAAGTCAGATATTCCTCAAAAACATAGAGAACAAGCGAAGCGAATCATTAGTGCTTCAGAACAATTAACCGCGCAATTAAGCGAAATTCTACAGTTTTCCCGCTTAGAAGCTGGCGATGTGGAAATTATTAATAGTTTTTTTCTGCCACAGGTATTATTAGAGCAAGTGGTTGAATTTCAGTATAAGGTTGCTAAGCATAAAGAATTGTCCTTGCTTACCTATAGCGATCCTGATATTCAGCAAGTGTATTGCGACGTACGCTTATTACGGGATGCTATTAATATTTTAGTTAACAATGCGATTAAATTTACCGAGCATGGTTTTGTCGCCATATCTGCACAACTGATAAAACAAGAAGGCAATAAGGCTGGGATTTGTTTTGAAGTTAAAGATACTGGTATTGGTATTCCGTTAGAAAAACAAAAATATTTGTTTCAAGCATTTGAGCAGTTAGATTCAACAAGTACACGTCGATACCAAGGCGTTGGTTTAGGTTTAACACTGTGCGCACGTATTATCGACTTATTAGGTGGGCAATTAACTGTAGAAAGCCAACCGGGCAACGGAAGTGTATTCAAGATTTACCTAGAGCTAGATATTAACAAAACAGCTAACCATTTTAATAATCCGCAAGACTCTAGGTCGTTAACAATACAACTTGATGAATTTAAACAGTTGTTAAGCCACGATAATATAGAGGCTAAGCAGGCGTTTAGAAATCTATATGGTTTTTTCAACACGGTTGATGCTCAGATCACTAGCGAATTAGCACTACTTATCGAGCGTTATGAGTTTGACTTAGCGCTTGCTATGGTGGAAAAGCTACTTGAGGGTCGTGAGCTAACAAGCCGGGCTAGCGAGTAAACGCTATGTTATTTGGCTATGCATGTTACGCAGGATAATGTCCTGTCTCTACTTAAGTTGGTAACCCGTTATTCTATTGAAAAATCACCGCTAAAAAGATTAGCGGTGACTAACCTGTCATTTTACGATGCGTAAGTTAGGCCGATTAGAGGAGGGGCTTGGTTTTTTATCGGGCTTAACAGGCGGTGGTGGCTCATCAAAATCATGCGGTTCTGGCGCAAAGCTCATGCCTTTACCATTTTCTTTCGCACTGATTTCAAGTACTGAGGCAACAGGTACGATAATATGCATCGGTTGACCACTAAAGCGAGCATTAAATTCTATAGTGTCATCACCTAAAATGAGTGCTTCTACAGCTTGAGGCCGTATATTTAACACGATTTTTCCATCTTGTATGTATTGCTCTGGTACACGCGCTTCTGGATGCATGGCATCCACGATTAAGTAGGGGGTTAATTCATTATCGACAATCCAATCATAGATTGCGCGGATTAAATAGGGTTTTAATGAGGTCATTTAGGGACATCCATCATTTCTTTTTCTGCCTCGCTTAAACTGCGTTTAAATCCGGATCGCTTAAACATGCGTTGTGCGTAATTATTGATAATTTCGTTTTGTGAGATAACATCAATACCAATACTTGGTAAACGCCATAACAAGGGTACAACAACACAGTCGATTAATGAGAACTCATCACTCATGAAAAACGGTCTATTGGCGAAAATAGGCTCGGCTTCTAATAAGTTTTCACGTAATAATTTCTTTGCGCGTGCAGATTTTTTCTCGCCTGAATTCACTATTTCATCAAGTAATTGATACCATTCTTGATCAATGCGTTTAATCAGCATACGTGCATTTGCTCTCGATACTGGATCCATTTGATGTAAAGGCGGGTGCGGAAAACGTTCATCTAAATATTCCATGATGATGCGTGAATCGTATAACACTAGCTCGCGCTCGATTAACGTTGGTGAAGCGCCTGTAGGATTTAACTCTAGCAAATCTTCCGGTGGATTAGCAGGATCGTAGAATTCAATGTCAGCGGTAATCTGTTTTTCATGTAAAACAAAGCGGGCGCAGTGGCTCATTGGGCATGTTGGCGACGAAAATAGCGTCATTACAGATTTACGAGTAATAATATTTGCCACAAAAAAACAACCTCTTAATGCGTAAGCGGTGAAATTAAAATAAGTGACTATACAGAATCGGCATTTTTGACTCTGACAGTCTTTACTAAACAAAAAAGTTACTCGTATTAATGAGTCACTTTTATTCGACTATACTCCACTCAGTCGTGCTTATGGGTTTTATACCTTGTTGTAGGTGCGCATCGCGCACCTTATATATTCCGTGTTGTTAAACAAGCTGCCGGGTTTCGGCAGCTTGGATTAAGTTGTTAATCATTTCTATGAACGTCTTTCCAGTATTCTTTTTTCAACATATAGGCAATGACTAAGAATAACAATAAGAACGCTAAGACAAATTTTCCTAAGCTTTGTCGCTCTTGTTGTACCGGTTCACCGACATAGACCAAAAAGTTGACCAAATCAGTAACCAGTTGATCGAACTCTTGTTCTGATAACGTGCCAATATCATCGTTGACTAATGTTGTGTGTTCACCCCAAATGGTTTTTTTATGAACAAGGTGTTGGTCACCTTGTAATTGCCAAAAGGGATTTGGCATTGCTGTATCCAGAAAGACTTTATTATTAACGCCAAACGGGCGGCTGTCGTCTAGGTAATAGCTTTTTAAATAACTATAGAGCCAATCAGCGCCACGCGATCTAGCAATCAATGATAAATCAGGCGGTTGTGTGCCAAACCATTTCTCTGCATCATGTTTATTCATGGCACTGCTTAAGGTGTCATAAATCGATGCACCTTCTGGCGCAATGTCTTTTAACATGACTTTTTCATCGACATTCGTATCTAGCGCGATTTTTAAGTAGCGCATATATTTAGCAGAATGGCAACCTAGACAATACGTCACAAAGTGCTTGGTTCCACGCAGCAAGGATGTTTTATCAGTTGGATCTAGGTCGGGTGATTGTAAGTCAACAGCTTGCTCGGCGTGTGCGCTAAATGTCAACGCTAACAATAATAGTAATGTGCTAATGGTTTTCATAGTCAGTCCAAGCTCTCTTTTAGATTTTTTATATAGCGCGTAAAGACATTTTTGATTCTGTCGGGGTCAGGTCTTCTACTAAAGAACGTGCTTCTAAAAGCCGGATGATCAATTTCGGATGCGCTTGGATGATGTAATTCAGTGATTTCCTCAATTAATAACGGTAATTGTTCTTCTAATGAGTGTTCTTCAGTGACGCGGTTAGGTACCGGTTTGGTTTTTTCCCAGCGCGTATAAATTGGCATTAATAAGAAGAAACCGAAATAAACACTGGTAAATATTCGCGCCATAATCGTTGCGGTAGGTGTAGCAGGCTGGGTACCTAAATAACCTAAGCCAATAAAGCTAATGACAAATAACAACAGGGCTTTTTTAAACAGCCCTCCGCGATAGCGAATGGATTTAACCGGATTTCTATCTAGCCAAGGTAATAAGAACAACACGACAATTGCGCCACCCATACCGATAACACCGGCAAATTTGTCAGGAATGGCGCGTAAAATGGCATAAAACGGCGTGAAATACCAAACAGGAGCAATATGTTCAGGAGTTTTTAACGGGTCAGCCGGAATAAAATTAGCATGTTCAAGAAAGTATCCGCCCATTTCCGGCATGTAGAAGATAACGGTTGCGAAAAAAATTAAGAAAACCGCCACGCCAACAATATCTTTAACTGTGTAATACGGGTGGAAGGGGATACCATCGAGTGGTATACCTTGTTCATTTTTATATTTTTTGATTTCAATACCATCTGGATTATTTGAGCCGACTTCATGTAAAGCAACAATATGCAGAAACACCAGCATGACTAAAATTAATGGCACGGAAATGACATGAAAGGCAAAAAAGCGGTTTAATGTTGCGTCTGACACGACATAGTCACCGCGTATCCATAGTGACAAGTCATCGCCTACCACTGGAATAGCACTGAATAATGAGATAATAACTTGTGCGCCCCAATACGACATTTGTCCCCACGGTAATAAATACCCCATAAAGGCTTCGGCCATTAGGCAAACAAATATTAACATACCGAAAATCCAGATTAATTCACGCGGCTGTTTAAATGAGCCGTATATCAGACCTCGGAACATGTGTAAGTAAACGACAATGAAAAAAGCGGATGCACCGGTCGAATGCATATAGCGTATGAGCCAACCCCAGTTGACATCGCGCATAATATATTCAACGGAGTCAAACGCGAGTTTAGCATCGGGTTTGTAATTCATCGTCAGTAAAATACCAGTGATGAACTGGTTGACCATAACGAGTAAAGCGAGTGAACCGAAGAAATACCAGATATTAAAGTTTCTTGGCGCGTAATAATGCGTCATGTGCTCTTCCCACACTTTTGCTAGCGGGAAGCGTTCTAAAACCCAATTGCCTAGGTGGGCGAATCTATCCATTTTCATGCTGTTGTCTCCCCATCAGATTCACCGATGATAATAAGATTATCGTTAACGTAGCGATAAGGCGGGATTTCCAAATTGGTCGGCGCGGGAACACTTTGAAAGACTCGACCCGCTAAATCAAACCAAGAACCATGACATGGGCAGAAAAAACCACCGCGCCAATTTTCACCTAAGTCGTGAGGAGCAATTTCTGGGCGGAACGTTGGTGAGCAACCTAAATGCGTGCATAAGCCAATAGCGACAAAGATTTCCGGTTTAATCGAGCGGCTTGGGTTTTTCGCATAATCAGGTTGTAGAGATTCATTAGAGCTTGGGTCTCGTAGATTGCCATCTAAAGTTTTAAGTGTGTCTAGCACTTGGGGTGTACGACTTAATATCCACACCGGTTTGCCGCGCCAATTGACCCTAATTAATTGACCGGGCTCTATTTTACTAATATCAACTTCAACTGGGGCACCTGCGGCCATGGCTTTAACACTAGGCTGCATTTGCGCAAGAAAAGGAACCGCTAGAAAGCCCGTGCCGACCGCTCCAACGACAGTCAATGCCGATGTGAGAAATTGGCGCTTAGACTGATCCACGTCTTCATTTATCATTATTATAGACTCCTCATTATTTATGTGCATAACAGCACTTTTTTGTGCTGCGCACTATACCATTAGACGGCTGTAGATTTGAAGAGCCTACGCGGATTTGTTTGCGTATGCGTGTGATGAGGATGCTATTTATGTGAGCATGATTTTATATAAGTCAAGCTATTTATCGAGTAATTGCTGAGCGAGTAAACACACTGGGTGTAGAAGATGGAGTTGAGGCGCTTGCAAATGCAGAATACAACCAAAGTTACTGCTTATAACTAATTCTGCATTCGCGTCTTTGATAACTTTTTGTTTTAATTTGCGTAATTGTTGAGCTTGCATAGGGTGAGTTAGCATATAACTACCACCCGCACCACAGCAAATAGCGTTATCGGCTAACGGTGATACGGTTAAGCCAGGTATGTTTTGTAATAACGGGTAAACGCTAGCCTGCGATTTGGTAAGATTACGTTGGCTACAAGGCTCATGAACAACAGCATGAATCGGTAGCGGGGCAAAGCGTAGCGAGTTTACGTTTTGTTGTACTAAATAGTCGTTGATGTCATAGAGTGGATGTTTAAATGCATTGTCAGGGTAATCTGCTAATGTAGCGCCACAACCGGTGGCGGTATAAATAATCGCATCAATGTCTAAGCCATTAAAAATAGCGATGTTGGCGTTAACTAGCGCTTGTTCGCTTTCACCATTATGTTTATGAATAGCGCCGCAACAGCGTTGTTCGAACGGTATAACAACCTCATAACCTAACGCATTGAGTAATTTAATCGTTGCTAAATGTGTAGCTCGGTCAAAATGCTCGGTTAAACAACCGGTAAATAATGCCACGCGCCCAACACGTTGAGTTTTAGTTGGATAATGCGATTTTAATGGGCTAAGCATTGGCTGGATTAATAAGCTATCGATTTCAGTAAGGCGTAGTTTGGCTAATAAGCCAGTAGCGCGTATTAATGTTGAGAGCTTAAAACGCCGATATAACTCAACAAACGGTAACAATAGATAGCGCCAATGCTTATGGCTAATCAGCCAAAATCCAAGTTTAGCTAAGAAAGGTTTTTTAGTGGTGAGCTGAGCTAATGCGCTGTCGAACAATTGGCCATACGCCATTTTGCTAGGGCAAACGCTTTCGCAGGTGCGACATTGCACGCAATTTTTTAGATGGGTTTGTTCTTGTTCCGTCAGTGTTTGTTTATCAAATAATAAGCGGCTAAGGGTACGAATACGCCAGCGCGGGCTTTCTGCGTCTGTCGCTTCTAATTGATAAGTGGGGCAGGTGTTAAGACATAAACCACAGCGCATACAATCCGAAGGTTCAGGCACTAAATAGCTGTATGCAGAGCCGGGCGGTGGGGGTTGATTAAATTCAAAATCCAATGGTTCGTACATTAAGACTCCATCACTTTGACATAAGCTCTACGCAACAACTCTAATTCGGCAGGCGGTTGTAGGCGTAGTTCCGGCAAGGTTTTTAATGCGCATTGATAAGGTTTTAGTAATTGATGAGGCGGGTCTAAGACCTTAAAGCGTGCCATATAAACAGTAATAACGCCTCCAGGTGCGTCGATTTGTTCAGTAAATCCCTGTTCTACCTGAAGTAAATCATTATCCAATTGGTATAGCTGATTAACGGCATTGACTAATTGCGCCGGGTGTATACATACTTTTTGTGAAATGCACTCCTCTGGCTCTAAGACGCTAGATAATTTGGGCAATGCTTCAGGAAAGCAAACGCTGCCATAAGCGTGCAAGCCAAATAATGTCAGCGCACTTATATCGCCTTTATAGTAAAGCAATAATCGATACTGCTTATAGTCATGAGGGTTGTTGTGCGCCATAGCGATCCCACAAGGCTTTAAAACTACTGTCTAAGCGAGAAAGTTTATTGTTAACGTACTCTAAACTTGCATAGTCAGGAAAACGGTGATGATGTCCTGACGCATACCAATTGTCCATTGCGCTTGTTAGGCGGCTTTTTTCAGCATAGCATTCTGCAATTTCGCGTTTTAACCAAGTCATGCTGGTATTCGGCGCTAATTCGGCGACACGGTAACGAACGCCTTGATTAAAAATACGCACACCACCACCTTGGCATATTGTGGCTTGCAAAGCCTCTGTATCGATGACCTCTATACCGGCTAAATAATCAATACCAAACTCATGTAACTGAGGCAGCCAAGGTACGGTAGGTCCCATCAATACCGTCGTGGCATGTTGTGCTAACTCAGCTAAGCGCGGAAACGTCTTATTAGGAATAGAACTGGCGGTAATAAAGACCCAATCAGCATTCGGTAGTAGAAATTCTGCTGCGCTATCCGGTAAGTCGAACTCTTTAGGCGTTCTTTCTAAAACGGTTAGCCTCATCTGTGACTGATAGCGCTCAATGCCAGGGTAATGGCCGATTACGACTACATTTTTATCTCTTAGTTGGGGTAAAAAATGCTCAAATACAGCAAGATTGGCATAGTCAGGATGAGGTTTTAGCGCTAGAGATTCAGGTAATGGTCTACTATTAATAACACTGTTAATAGTAGCCATAGCCACCGTGGCTTTATATGGTTCATAATCCCAAATCCACGTCGCGACTTCTCGCGTGGATTTGCCGCCTAAACTACCCGACCAAGGCAAAGTACGTGTGGCGGTGCTCGGACTCATAGCTAAGCCAATCTGTTGTTGCGATTGGCAAAGTGTCCAAACTAAACCAATAACGACTTGCTCAACTACTGCTGGAGAATGGCAATAGTCGAGTAGCAATTCGTAAAATAAGCTCGCTGAAGGCATTAGTTTAAATAGCCGCTAGCAAGTCTTCGACATCGGCGTCGATAATTTCCAAGCCCACTTTTTGACAGAACCGTTGCTCTTTAGGTGTAGGGTTCTTGTTTAAGAACCAACCCTTATGTTCAGCGCCACCGCTGATAATATCGCTCATTACCATGCGTTCAGAATCGCGATTTAAACGCATACCAATGAATAAATATTGCTTGTCTTTACGGTAAGATTTTAAGAAATCTGGAATCGCAAATCCGCCCATTAACTCGGTAATATAGTCGACATAATCGGCATCCGATGCGACATAATTGGCTTCCGGTTTAGGTGTACCCATAGGCTTAAATAAAATAGGCAACGTCGGATCGACTTGTTCCTGAGTGATTTCAAAGTATTCTTTACCGTCAAACTGATACAGTTTAAAACGGTAATGGGTTTCAGTAATTCTTGCCAGGCCTACGATTAATGTGTGCTCTTCATCGGCATAACTGTCTTGTAATTGGGTATCGCGGTTTATATCGACGACATAAGCCGGTTTCCATTGGGCTAGCCATTCATGTAATGCCGCGCGCGTCCATTCGGTTTCACCATATAAATGCGTTAAGAATTGGCCTAAAAAATTACGCCCGCGTTTTAATTCCATATTCATTGCAGCTCTAGGGAATTCATACATGAGTTTAGGCGCCATGGGTTTGCCATTATTCATCGCTAAAATCAGACTTTCACTATCAGCCGGGATGGTTTGTTGGGTGGCAGCATTTTTGGCGTCAAATAACGCACCAGGCCCTAAATAAGGCACGACTTGGTTATCGTAAAGTTTTTGGAAAATTTCCGAAAATACCGGTAAAGACATAATAATTCCTTGAAATATGCTAATAAGAAACTACCATGCAAAAAGCAATCCAATATGATTAATTTTTTTATCTTTATGAAAATAAAAGAAATAAATCTGTGGGTGATTGTAGGGT
>CAWUNX010000055.1:0-12664 GCA_963923905.1 uncultured Methylocucumis sp. | reverse complement strand
CTGTTAAGCACAGGCTCAATCACATCGATTTCTTCTCGCCCTAAATGCCCGCCCTCCCCTGCATGGGGATTTAACCCGCATACCAGAATTTTAGGCTTAGCAATGTTAAAACGTTGACGTAACTCGTGCTCTAAGATGCTGATAATCGAACGTAAACGCGTATGGGTAATTGCTGAGCTGACCTCAGCCAGTGGCAAATGATTGGTCACTAAGGCCACACGTAGCCCTGGCGTGGCCAGCATCATAACAGACTGACCACCTGTTATATCAGCAATATATTCAGTATGACCGGTAAAAGGAAAACCCGCTTGATTAATCACGCCTTTATGCACAGGTCCCGTTACCATCGCGGCAAAATCCCTGTTCATACAGCCTTTTACCGCTTTGGTAATCGTTTTGAGTACATAACGGCTATTCGCAGGATTTAATTGGCCTATTTGGCAAGGTTCAGTGAGTTCTACTGGCAACACGGTTAAATGCCCGGCAGGCAGTGCTTGAGCAGGCGCGTCTTTATCATAGGTGTGTAGTGTTAACGGTAAATTTAATACCTTAGCACGTTGTAATAATAATTCAGGGCTGGCTATCGCGACGAGTTGGCAAGCTAGTTCGGTTTGCGCGAGTTGTACACATAAATCTGGCCCTATGCCGGCAGGTTCGCCCGGCGTTAAGGCAATACGCGGAAGATGAGTTACACGCGTTAACATGGTAGACCTTCAGATGGGCTAATAATACTGGCTACGCTATCATGACTCATAGCGGCTTTCACCTGTGCGAGTCGCTGCTCTGCTAAGCGTCCGACTCGATTAGCCTGTTCACATAACGCGCCCCTAAAGCCTAAATAATCCGTCGCTAACGGTAGCAGCACAGGAATGTCTGCGCAGGTTAATGAACCCGCTAAGCCACAGATTAAGCCATGCATTTTTGCTAAACTAACAAACTCCTCAATACGCGGCAGTGCCATAACGTTTAACAAAGAGCCTTGCGTTTTATCCAGCGTATCGAGCATGACGCCTTTAAACCCCGTCTCCCGAATCAATTTCAAATGCGCAAAATCAAATTGAGTATCGGCAAATAACACGGCGATTAAAGCTTGCCCCGCGCTCAGCTGGCTTAATTCCAGTAAGGTATTAGCACTATCGCCATGCGGGAAAAAACCAATCTTAATATAGTCAACCCCGGTTTTACTCAAGCGCTGAACGGCTGGAATAATGCATTCGGGTTGAAATGGCAAATCGCCTATGGTTGCACTTAAGGGCCGCTTGCCTTTACATTCAGCCACAATCGCAGTAATCGTCTCTACATCCAGCGCACCTAAAGCGCCTTGCTCAGGTTGTTTTAAGTCAATAATATCGGCATAGCGTAATGCTAAACGCGCTTCCTCTAATGAATTAACACTGGCTAATAATCGAGTCATGATATTCCTTGTTGTTTAAAGTCTTCGATAGCGGTCATTAGCCATGACCACGCTATCCGCTCCCGTTCCCCGGCTGTTTTTTCGAATCCTATGCGCAAATAGTCTAATTCAGCATTGATTTTATCGATGGGCAATAAGTGTAACCGACTGACTAGAATCGCAGCTTCTAGCACAGCATATTGTGCCCGATTAAACCCCATAAACGGCGCATGATTAACGGTATGTACCGTTTCACAATACAGTTTAGGCCGTAGCGCATCATCTTCGATGATGGTTATTTTAACTTCAGTATGGGCTAAAGCACTCGTTAATCTAGGTGCGGGAATATGTTCGGCGGGCTGTAACGGCCAATCGCGTCTACCGGTTAAACACCCGGCAAATACTCTGACATCATCACAATAATTGAGCACCGCGTAGGGGTTTGCTAATAAATTAGTTAAGGTTGTTGACGGTTTAAACGGAAGAATAATAAAGCCTTGCTCATACACATGCACACCCATAGGCGCAATATGAGCAAGGCCTTGTGAATTCACCGTAGTGACAATCGTTTCTTGAATCATCGTTTATCGAAAGTCGTTCCAGCCGGTTTGAACGTATGTAAATCAACCTCTGACTCTGCGGCTACACGCCCGGCACAGCCCCAAGTCAAGGCTTGATCCTGAGTAAAACGCTTACCCAGTAACCAAGCAATTTCAGCGCGCGCCAATTCCACGCCTAAATAAAACGCATGACCACCGTCGTGACTGACATTAAGTTTTGGATATAACGCGAAAGGATCGGTGGCACTATAAAAACCCTCACGATTAAAAATATGTAAGCCTTGTTCGCTGATTTGAATACGGTAGCTAGGGTCTTTAATTTGCGCCGCTAGCTCTTGAATTTCTGTATAACTATAAGGAAAAGGCGCGGTCTCGTGTAGGCTTAATAAATCTGCCGAAATATGTTTAGGTATCGTGTCGTGTTGACTGGCTGCGTACATGATGCGCCTTGCCTTGTCTGCTTCAGCAATCGCTCTGCAGGCATGAGCACTCACTTCAGTAGCCAAAATATGATTGATAGCTAATTCGGAACACACGCCTAATAGCAAAGCATTCATGCCCGCCGTATCAGCATGAGTTAATTCGGTGATATTACCGACACCCATCATGATTTCTATATCGGGATTGCGTTCTCTAAGCTGATAATAACGCATCAGCGAACGGGTAAAGCCAAAATGAATCGGGTCTAAGATGGGATCGGCAATAAACCGGCGTTGTTTAGCTTGCATCAGCTCAATCACGCGTTGCAGCGACGCTAAATCTTCATGGTGTTCAGGAATTAAAATAGGTATGGATGCGACTTCATCGGCAATCCACGCAGTAGATTCGTGTAAGCTTAACAAATAATCCGCACCGGCTTTACCTCCGCGTAACAAATCCTCAGGCGTTAATGAATCAATACTGACTAAAAAGTCTTGTTGTTTTAGCGCCGCAATCATATCTTCCATGTGCGGAAATGGCGTACTCGGTAAGCAGCCTAAATCAATAACATCAGCGCCATTGCGTTTATAGTAGTCTGCTCTAGCCAACACCTGCTCAACGCTTAACATCGGCGCATCAGTTATTTCGGCAAAAATTTTCACACGATACGCGCTTAAGTCATAGTGCTTAGCTTTTTTACCAAAATAAACCGGCAAGTCTTTTAACTCTTCAGGCCCGCGTTCAACCGGAACATTCAAGTGCTGGCTTAAGGCTTGAATATCGCCACGACAGCGACCGGGTAATACAATTTTGTCTGCGCCAAACGTGTCATGTAACCGCCTAGCCACCATCTCCGTGGTCATTAATGCAGCCACTTTTAAGCCTAACTGATGCACGGTATAACGAAACTCAGGCTGCATAGACTCTAAAATCGCGCAAAGCTGCTTTTCCGCCAGCTTACCCGTCAAAAATAAAATATGTTCGCTCATGCAAGCGCTGCTAACCGTGCTAACACGGCGGATTTTAATTGCTCGACATCATCAACTACCGTCGTGTAAGCAAAACTGCGCAGTTTATCGGTCGCCTCTAAATCCACCGCACGCGGATACACCATCACCTTACCACCAGGCGCGGTCGTTTCCATTTCAGCCGCGACATCACAAGGATATACAATACTCGGCACGCGGCATTTACCCGCTTGTGCATATAAATTGGTCACTAAGCTATCAGCAATGCCTAACACGCATTTAGCCACGGTATTTGAGGTTGTCGGCGCCATAACCAGAGTATGGTAATAGCCTTTGTAAAAAAGGCCGACAGGCGGGGCAGATGCCGCTTTATCGCGATAAACCGAGCAATGTTTACGAATCTCATTTAAATCATGACCGTACATTTTTAATACTTCTTCACCGGCTTGGCTGATATATAAATCAACGTCTGCCAAACTCAACATAAATGCCAAACATTCGGAAATATAATGCCCTGAGCCTGATATAGCCCAAGCGAGTTTAGGTTTGTGCATGATGGATTGGCTGACTGGTAGGTATTAACAGATGGGTATAGCGCGAGGAAAAGCGCACATATTATGCAAAGCGGGTAGGACAAACAAGCTGTTTTTTGGTTTGTCAGATGCATAGCCATGCAAGTTGGGTTAGGCGGTAACCGCAACCCAACAAATGCAGTGACTGGTTTCGGGGTATCCTCGTCCCAAGCCGTTTAAAACGGCTCTTTAAACGGCCTTAAGTCTAATTCATATGTCCAAGCACTTTTGTGCTGTTGATGAATCGCCCAATAGGTTTCAGCAATCGCGGTTAATTGCATTAAGCCTTCTTCGCCTTTGGCTTGTACAAAAGCTGGAAATTGCGTTCTAGCCCTATCGCCATCTAACACGCCATCTAAGATTACATGCACGACATGTAAACCTTGTGGCCCAAATTCTCTAGCCAAACCTTGAGCTAATGCTCTAAGCCCGGCTTTTGCTGAGGCAAACGCGGTAAATGGCGGCTTTGCGCGTAACGACGCTGTTGCGCCAGTAAAAAATAAGGAACCTTGCTGATGTGGCAGCATCGCCGTTATCGCTGCTTGGGCAAAAATGAAGGCCGCTAAAGTATTTTGTCGCCATAACTCGGTAAACATATCAAGCTCTGTTGCCAAAAATGGCGCAAAACGATTGCTATCGACATTATAAATAGCGATTTCAACTTGACACTGTTGTTCAGCAACCGCTGTAAACAGCCGTTTTACGTCATTCGCATCAGTCGCATCGGCAACAATTTCGGTAACCCCGGCATTATGCTTCTGAATGACACTGGCAACTTGTCTTAATTTGTCGGCGCTGCGCCCAGCTATAAAAACATGCAAGCCTTGTTGGGCGCAATAATTCGCTAGAGTAGCCCCTAACCCATGCACCGATCCTACGCCGATAATGACGGCGGCGCGCTGCCACGGCACTATCGTCCTGCCTCGGTAGCTTGTGGCACGGGGAGCAAGCTACCGCTTCTTACATCATAAATAAAGCCATAAACAGGTATATCACTAGGCACTAACGGGTGCGATTTAATTCTCACCACATCTTCTAACACGCTTTGCGCCTGGTCTTTAATCGTCAACCAGTTAATATATTTGCCTTCGGTACACCCAGGACCTTCACAACAATCATACCAACCTGTTGCATCAACGCTAGCCGTTTTCAAACTGCTACTTAACAAATCCGCCATAATCTCATTGGTAAAGGTTTCCATACCGCAATCGGTGTGATGAATCACAAACCACTCGCGCGTACCCAACAATTTATACGAAATCACTAACGAACGAATCGCATCATCGCTAGCCCTGCCGCCGGCGTTACGAATCACATGCGCATCGCCTTCCGATAAGCCGGCAAATTTAGCCGGGTCTAAACGCGCATCCATACAGGTTAACACGGCAAAACGACGCCCTGGCGGCATCGGTAAATCACCTTTGTCAAAACTCGCCGCATAATCTCGGTTAGCCATTAACACTTCATTTAAAACACTCATGATGAACTCCTCGTTATAATTATTTTTTTCTGCCAAAAATTAAGCAGAAGTTATTGGCTGGCATGTCAATATGTTCTTTTAATTCCAAACCGTGCTTTTGTGCTGCGGCTTCTAAATCAGCAACGTCTTTTAAACCCCATTCAGGTACGCCGTAACCGGCCAACGTATCATGGAACTCTTTATTCGATTCAGTGGTAAAACCTCCACGCATTTGAAACGGCCCATAAATCATTAAAAAGCCATCAGACGTTAATAAATGCTCAGCACAAGCCATCATGCCATCGGCAATGGAAATCGGCGCGACTTGAAAAATATTGATACAGAAAATCGCAGAAAACTCGTTTTTTTTCTCTAACGTAAACCAAGTATCTGGGTTGGTTAAATCCAAATGCACCGGGTCAGCGATATTATCGTTGCTATGATCGACAGCGAGTTTTTTAATATTGTCAAAGACTTCAACATCTTTATCGGTAGGATGAAAATGCAAATGCTCAAAATGCGGCGCAAAAAAATTCACATGCATACCACTACCGCTGGCTAGTTCCATAACTCGCGCGGGCTGAGCAGGCAACTTTTCTTTTAACACACCTAAAATAGGCTCTCTATTACGGCTACCCGCCCAAGCAACATATTCGCTTAATGGGTGCGGGTCTAACGGTGGGCGTTCTTGACTCATACAAACCCCGGTTTTTTTAGTTATTATCAAGTTCAAGAAGAGTTAGTCGTGCGGAATAAAACGCACAATAACTTTAGTTCATTGTATTCGTTGTGATTATTCTTTGAATACACAAAGAGATAGCAAAATATGAGCCATAATAATATGTGATTTATTTCCTTGTAATTCAGTCAATTAATAAATCCACTTTTGCAGAAACTATGAAATCATGCTTCAATATGTGAAAAAACACTTCACACTATGAGCCAAACCACTTTATCTCAACTATCGCCGATATTCTTTTTGCAGACATTTATCCTTGAGCTTATACACGCCAGCGAGCAACAAGGACAAAAGCATTGCGAAGAACTGATTGAGCATATTGCCAAAACCGCTGGCTGTTTTTTTGAAGCGGCCTATCGCAATGAAACCCAAAAACCGGGCTTACTCGATAAAAGCAGCTATATCGAATTAATCTTGGGATTGAAAAATAACATAGGCGGCAATTTTTCCCTGATACAAAGCGATGAGCAAACCATTACCGTACACAATACCTGTTGTCCATTTGGTGAAGGCGTCACTAACTTTCCTGAATTATGCCGGATGACATCGAGTGTATTCGGCGGCATTGCCGCGCGTAATTTTGGCTATGCTAAAGTTGAAATCAAACACAGTATCGCCAAGCAACATGGTCATTGCACGGTATGCATACATACCAACCGACACCACGCCAAAGACTTAGCCGGCACGGAATACACCGATACCACGTCAGTTAAGGAAATCGGTGACATTAATGCATTACGCTCACACATCGAAGCGCGTATGCAACAAATTTGGTATCAACAACACAAGCCTGCTACGCAAAAACACCCGCCTGCGATTATTGCCAAATCGGCCAAGATGCAAAAAATTTTGCAATGCATAGAAATCGTCGCACCGACTTCAGCAACGGTTCTCATTCAAGGCCAAACCGGCGTAGGTAAAGAACTCATCGCCAAAGCCATTCATGCGATGAGCGAGCGCAATCAAAAGCCGTTTATGGCGATAAACTGTGGCGCCATCCCTGAAAGCTTATTAGAAAGTGCGCTATTTGGTCATGAGAAAGGCGCCTTTACCGGCGCAGTAGAAATCCATCAAGGTTATTTTGAACGCGCCAATCACGGAACCTTGTTTTTAGATGAAGTCGATTCCTTATCGCCTGCGGCGCAAACTCGGTTATTGCGCGTGATTCAAGAAAGCGAACTCGAACGCGTAGGTGGCAAGCAAACGTTTTCAGTCGATGTACGCATCATCTCAGCAACCAATCGCAATTTAGAAGAACTGGTCAAACAGCAGCTATTTCGTCATGATTTATTCTATAGAATCAATGTCGTGCGATTAATGATACCGCCGTTAACCGAGCGAGAAGAAGACCTGCCCTACTTAGTTCACTTTATTTTGCAACGGTTAAATAAAAAATATAACCGGCAAATTGACTCCGTTAGCCGAGACGTCATGAAACAAATTCGCCATTACACCTGGCCGGGCAATATTAGAGAATTAGAAAACGTTTTAGAGCGCAGTTTTTTATTCACGCCAGGACGGGAAATTACTCAGCTCGATTTAGAACTCAACCAAGAAACCGCCAATAGCCATAACCCGCATTGGCGTGAATTAAAAGCTCACACTTTAGATGAAGTTGAACGCGCTCATTTAGACGCGTTATTAACACAACACAAAGGCCATATTAAAATTATTGCTGAAAACATGGGCTTAACCACGCGCGCTATCTACGCCAAGCTAAAAAAACACCAGTTAAGCCCTTCTGATTACCGCAAATAACCGCTTGCTTAATGACGCTAAACAAGCCAATACACTTTTTCAACTAACGCATTTAATCCGCGTGCTTGAAAACTAGGATAAGTCGATAATACATCAGCTTGGGTTAATAACGTCACCGACCTGTGTGGCGCAAATAACTGAAAAATCTCGTCGCTATTGACTGAAAACGGTGGCCCAGCCATTACCTGTTGCTCATACTCAAACACCACTAATAAAATCGGCGCAGACCTTGGAATCACCGCTAACAAATGCTCCACATAACGCACACGCATGTCAGCGGGTAATGCCACTAACGCCGCCCTATCAAAAACCGCACCGACTTCAACCGGTGGCAAGGCGAAAAAGTCACCTTGCAGCAACGTCCACGCATCGGCTTGATACCGTAACAACGACCCGCTCTCAGCAATCTCTGGCACTAAGCCCAACGTAGCAAAAAAATCCTCAACGGCTAATGAACTCAGCTCCACACCTAAAACCGAATGCCCTTGCTGCGCAAGCCAAACCATATCCAAGCTTTTGCCACATAAAGGCACTAGCACTTCAGTGTCTTGCGCCAACGCTAATTGCGGCCAAAACTCTACAAGATAAGGGTTAGCGTCGGCCTGATGGAATGCTAATTCCTGGTTTTGCCATTTATTTAACCAAAATGATTTATCCATGATGAGATGAGTTATTGTTAAGGATGGGAAATTGTCAGTGTTTAACGGAGTACCCAATAATACCGTTATTTAGTACTATATACCTTTGAAGCGCAAACACCAAAAAACTCTTGCAGCAATCTTTGCCCACCCGGTTAGTAGTAACATTCAATGGCGTGACATTGAAGCACTATTCTTGGAGCTAGGCGCACAGCTCAGCGAGCGTGAAGGCTCGCGGGTTGCAGTGGTGTTGTTTGGAGAAGTGCGAGTGTTCCATCGTCCGCACCCGTCTCCAAATACCGATAAAGGCGCAGTGGTATCAATTCGCAAGTGGCTAAATGATAACGAGATCAACCCATGATTAACGTAATGAAAATTCAAGGACACAAGGCAGTCATTACCTATGACCCAGATATTGCCCTATTCAGGGGAGAATTTGTCGATTTGAATGGCAGTGCAGATTTTTACGCTGCTGACGTGGAAGGACTTAAACGTGAAGGAGAAATATCGCTTAATGTGTTTCTGGATGTATGCCGCGAAACAGGCATGAAACCCCACAAAACTTTTTCCGGTAAGTTCAATGTGCGTATTCCGCCACACCTGCACGCAGATATTGTTAGCGCTGCTAAAGCAAAAGGCAAAAGCCTAAATCAGTGGATTACTGACGCATTGAGTCGAGAGATTGATGCTTAAGTTATGTCAATGGATGCCATAACTTTGAACAAGATAAGGGGATATTTGCTTGACGCCAGTCGGGGTTAGCTAATTTAACTTGGTTAGGTTTGGGTTTACTATAGATGACATAATAACGTTTTCGGTCTAAAAGCAAACCACTTGAATAATATGCCGCCTAAGATTAAAGAACTTATTCGTGATTTAGAAATAGCAGGTTTTGTTAATAGAGGAGGTAAAGGTAGCCATAGAAACTATGAACACCCAAACGGTAGCCGTATTACTGTTTCTGGACAACTCTCGGATGATGCCAAACCCTATCAAATTCGCGAGACAAAGAAAAAGATTGTGGAGTCAAAATAATGAAAGAGAGTGACCGCTATATCAAAATTGTTGAATGGTCTGATGAGGATGAATGTTTTGTTGGTTCCTGCCCCGGGATAATTGACAGTTGCTGCCATGGAGATGATGAGATTCAAGTCTATACCGAGCTTTGTCAGATTGTTAATGAATGGATTGAAACGCTCAAAAGTGATGGAAAGCCGTTGCCATCTCCTATATTGAGTAGACATATAGCAAGTAAGCTATTAAATGTAGCCGAGTAACATAAGCAACACCGTGCCAGCTATGGTCTCAGCCTTATCTTTCCTGGCTAAAACAGGCGCAATAACTAACACGCATTGCGCCGTATTCAATGCAACTACTTAATTACCGCAAACAGGTGTCACAGTAACCGTTGCATTACTAACTTTTAACGCAACGTCGGCAGGTGTAACAACACCTTTTTTCTTAATAGCAGCGGATGTACCTTGCCAATTTAACGTGCTTTCGGTGATGCTTGGCGTAGTCTCTGTCATCGTCACGTCTTGAATATTGCTACACCCTGCCACGTCGCCATTGCTATTGAGGACGCCAGCAACCACGTCAAAATTACTGCTTTGCGTATCAATAGTCGCGGCATTCATCAGATAGCCTGTGTTATAAGGCATAATTGAGCCACCATCGTATAAATCAGTGGCAAACGTTTTTACCCAATTCGGTGCTAATTGAGCATTAAAATGTCCATATAACATATCCGTGTTAGGTATGACTTTAGGTTTGGTTGGGTCAAATGCCGGTGTTGTTGAACCTGTAAGCAAATAACTGCCGCCAGGAAGCTGTGACCAATTAGCGACATCCGAAGCTTGATAGTTATAACTTGTTGCCGATACAAAGCTACCATTCGCTGATAGTTTTATCGCGGTAGGATGCGCGGATAAACCAACCGGAACCGGAAAACCGCCCACATTGATATATTGCATACCGGTCAAATTACTCGATACAGTAAGACTATGGTCGCTATTTTCATTAATATCGCTAATCGATAAGCTCTCATCAGCGCCAGCACTATAACTTTTAGCCCATTGCAACACTAAATTGCTATTGAGTTTCATGACGAAAACCGATGGATATTGATCGTTGCTAGAACTTTTTACTGTACCAAACACCAGATAATTACCACCTGAAATCGCTTTAACGCCTGATGCCGTAATCACCTCGTTATTACCATACACTTTAAACGAACCAGTTGCCGGTACGCCATCAGATTTTATTAAGCCAATCAATATCTTTTGGTTACTTCCGTTAGACGCTTCCGAGTTGGCTAATAAGAGATAACGGTTATTGCCTTTAGGGGTGAACGAAACAACAACATCGTCACCGCTATTATAATCATATACTTTGCTCCAAACCGGTACACCTGTGCTTGCACTAACTTTAGTTAACACCATATCGTTTTTACCGGCACTGTTAAACGTCGTTGTTGAACCTGTACCAACTAAGTCACCCTGACTATCTTCAGTAAAAAATAAGTAATCATTGCCCTTACCTTCCCATGTTTTTTTGAATACTTGAGTTAATGCGCCTGTCTCAGCATTGACGTTATACAACGCCCATACCGGATTGGTTTTGCCGGTTGCCGTTGTTTGTGTACTACCTTGTAATAACAGCTGACCATTGGCAAGCTCACTGGCATAAAACGTATCATAGTTGCCGGTTGTGATTTGTTTTACCCAGTTAGGATTACCGTCATTATCGAGTAATGATAAGAGTGGTTTGTTTTTTGCACCGGTCGCTTTGGCTGCGCTGTTTAGGTTTAAATAAAACCCACCGGCCTTCGCTGGCTGCATAGAGCCTACATCGTAAGCAGCCGCACTATAATTTTTTATCCATTCAGCCTGAGCATAACCTGAGCTTAACAAGCCTACGCCTAAGAGAAAGGAGATAACTGATTTTAAAGAATGATGTTGTCTCATGGTGGACTCCTGTGTGTGATAAACGTTTTGATAAAAGCGTGTTGCTTTTGTTATATACCTTATTTTGTAGTGAATAAACATAAGGCTATGGGGTACTGCATGAGTATATACCGAAACAAACCATCAGCTTAGTGCATTTCTCACAGACAACAGCGAATACTGCCATCAGATTTTGCGACACTTTGAGTCGCTGGGGGTCAACCGCCGAATGCGGAAAACCGCACGTCACCCAATCCTATCTAAAAACCGAATGTGACCATTTGAAATATATACGGGCAAGCTAAGCAATATTTAGGCAACGCACACCGGCATTGCACCCATCACGCCACGCTCCCCTTTTTTGTGCAACAAACTTAGCAATACGAACAATGCCTGACTAAAATAGCGCATAAACGCACCATAATAATGCATTCAAACAGCCTTTTTACTATCAATCATTTAGCCAGTCGTGTAAGCTACTAACAGATAACGACATTCTTTAGCACTGACTATTGGCCTAACAATTGCTTTTAACATAAAAACCCTAACGCAGGGGTTAACAAAATGTTCACTGCTGAACAAATTAGACAAAGGCGTCGTTCCGAGTTAATACTTGGCGACGCCTTTTTTATTGCTTAATAGTTTGCGCTAAACGTTTTAGCGCCGTTAAGCTATTAGAACTCTCTCACTTACTCACTTTTATGTCGTCACATTCATTGAATTTATTGTCTTTTTCCGGCAAGACTAAGGTCTTGCACATGACTTGGCTGGCGTTTTTTATTAGCTTTGTGGTTTGGTTTAACCATGCGCCATTAATGTTGGCGATTCAAAAATCATTAAACTTAAGCCCCGCCGATATTAAAACCATTTTGATTTTAAACGTCGCAATTACGATTCCGTCGCGTATTGCGATTGGCATTTTAGTCGATAAATTCGGCCCTAAGCGCACCTATTCAACGTTACTAGCGCTAGGCAGCTTGCCGTGTTTTATGTTTGCTTTTGCGCATAGCTTTGAAGAACTTGCGCTGGCGCGTTTTTTATTAGGCTTCATCGGCGCGGGCTTTGTCATTGGCATCCGCATGGTGGGTGAATGGTTTCCGGCGAAACAAGTCGGTATCGCTGAAGGTATTTATGGCGGCTGGGGTAATTTCGGCTCTGCTGCCGCTGCGATGGCGCTACCTGCACTCGCTTTAGCCTTTGGTGGCGATGACG
>CAWUNX010000054.1:0-12695 GCA_963923905.1 uncultured Methylocucumis sp. | reverse complement strand
ACACAAGGAGTATCGTCGGCAGCGTCAGATGTGTATAAGAGACAGACAAACAACATGGTAAAATTTTAAACCGCTTAAACTCTAGTAGTTTAACTTATTTTCTTGTTAAAGAATTTTTTGACTACTACTTAAACCCGCAAAGCATAAGGCTGCGCGGGTTTTTTATTGTTCATAAAGATGCAATATGATGCAACATCTCGCACAAAAAAAGTGCCAAACTTAAGCCATATAAGGCTTACAAACTATGAAATTTATGGAGGGTGCAACCTCAATTCTGGCGACTAGTAAAATCAAACGGTTATAAAATCGCATTTGTAACTGTTTGCCGATTGCTATCAACAAAAAAAGGGGGGTTATTAGTTAACTGGTTAAAAAAACTCCAAAATACGAATAAATCCTGCTATGGACACCAGAATTTTGAATGCTGCTTCAAATGGAGGTTGCACCCTTTATGGATTAACCTCAGCGGTATAAAATCTTTAGATATAACTATCGATTTAACGATAAGCATAACGAGCAATTTGTTGCTGAAACCTTTTGTACGGTATTTCTACGCGCAAGGGTAATATTACCCCGCGTGGTTCTTAATTTTGCGCAACAATAACTTGAGCTCAGCTGATTTATGATGATTAGCGTAAATCGTTCCACAATTGATTGTCTTAACCTCAAGGAATAGCACAATGTTTGAAAATTTGAAATCTAATAGAGAGCCTACAAAAATCCTATCAATGCTTTTAATTACTGCGGTGCTGGGCGTGGCGGTATTTGTTTTGGGCTATTATTCCGCGACTAAACGAGTTTCGGTTATTGCGAATGTCTTTGACAGAATCGATAGAAAAATTAGTAAATTTCGAGGCGAACCGTCAGAAACAGAGCGTATGGTTGCTCAAATTGAAACGGCATTTCTACGCTTGCAGGGAAAAGTCATTCCTGTTCCGGTAAAAAGGACAGGACGTGGCGGTGGTATGACGTTATGAGGTAATGAATTAATGCTTTTGACTCATGAAGGTAAGGTCTTTGTTATCGCTCAAAATGAGCAATTAAATCCAACGCAAATCAATATGCCTGATAACGGTTATACTGACTATGAAGCGCTAGGCCAAAGCGCTTCATTTAAAGACCGCAACCTAAATTTAAGTTTTTTTAGATATAACGATATTAAATTTGTTGATTATAATCAGGTTAAAAAGCTTTATATCTCTACGACGTTTTACGATAAAAATCGCTCTTGTTATGGCACGCGTGTTTATGCGGCAGACGTGCCGAATACAGTAACAAATGCCAGTCGCTTATCTTTAAATGCGAGCGATTGGAAAATCATTTATGAATCTAAGCCTTGTTTGCCCTTATCAGAAAAGACGTCTACGATTGAAGGCGAAATGTCAGGTGGGAGATTGGCCTTTCAAGCACCTAATAATCTATATCTGGCAAACGGTGATTATCATTTAGATGGTATTCACCGCCAATCGACGTATGGTGTAGCGCCTGATTCTGATTACAGTAAGCTGATAAGAATCAATACCGATGATTATGCTCATGAAGTCGTTGTCAAAGGCTTGCGTAACCCTCAAGGGATTACCCTTGATGATTCGGGGAAAATTTGGGTTGTTGATCATGGTGTACGCGGCGGCGATGAATTGAATTTAATTAAGCCGGGGGCTGATTACGGTTGGCCTTATGTATCGTTAGGCACGATGTACAATTTACAACCCATTCCTGGTCTTAAACAACAAGGTCGTGATGAGGGGTTTGAGCAGCCTATTTATGCCTGGCTGCCCTCAGTTGGCATATCGAGTTTGATGACGATACATGACTTTGATCCAACTTGGGATGGCGATTTATTAGCTGGCTCCATGTCTTCGCCTGATTTTGGGCGACGTTTGTTTAGAATAAGAATCGTCGGCGAACGGCTTGAATTTGTTGAGAATATTCGGATAGGTCAGCGTATCCGTTATCTTTCTCCATTTGGTAAAAATAAAATCGCAGTTTGGTTAGATACCCATGAGTTAGTCATTTTTACTAAAGTAGCTCGTCCAAACTATATGCAGCAATTGCAAGAACGCGCTAAGCAGCAGCTTGGTGAGCCGTTATCCGGTCAACTGCTTGACGTCATAGCACAATGTTCTGAATGTCATTCCTTTGAAAAGAACCTGCATAATGCAGGCCCTTCGCTGAATGAAGTGTTAGGTCGAAATGTTGCGTCAACATCTTATCAAGGTTATTCCGATGCATTGAAACAATACGGTGGCCGCTGGACCGAACAACGCTTAAAAGCGTTTATTCGAGACCCTAAAAACAGCGTAGCAGGAACGACTATGCCTGAAACTGGCTTGCAAGATGAAAAAGTGTTAAACGCGATGATTTGGGCTTTAAACGAATTAAATACTATGGAAAACACGCATTATCGCTATGATCAAATTAAAGATACGGTTACTTTTCACTAATTGCTATTTGTCTTTACAGTCTTAAATTCGATACGGATAATTGGGGTTTTACCTTAAACGTAAAACCCTACACATGAGGCTAGTCTAATGGTGCCACAAAGCAGAATTTTGATTGTTGACGACGTAGTTGACAACATACGCGTTGCGATGAATATTTTAAAAGAGCACAACTTTGATTTTTCATTTGCGACCAACGGTGCGGATGCATTAAGGCTAGTTAATGAGCATCCAGAGAATTTTGATTTGATTCTGTTAGATGTCATGATGCCACAATTAGATGGTTTTGAAGTGTGTAAACAGCTAAAAGCCAATCCTAGAACGATGGATGTTCCGATTATTTTTTTAACCGCTAAAGTCGATATTGACTCGGTGACCAAGGGCTTTGCCTTAGGTGGCTTGGATTATATTACTAAGCCTTTTCATGCGGCGGAGTTGTTGGCAAGAGTCAAGACCCATGTCGATTTACATCAAGCTAAGGTGTTGTTGAAATACAATAATATTGCTTTAGAGATAAAAGCCCGCTTCGAGCAAAAGCGCCTGCTGTCTGAACTTGAGGAAAGTCAGAAAGAAATCATCTGCGTGCTCACCGAATTAATGGAAGCAACCTCTGATGAGACGGGTAAACATATAAGACGTGTATCTGAGTCTGCGGCTTTATTAGCAAGGTATCATGAAGCATTAACTGATGAAGATGCCCACATTTTGTATCATGCCGCGCCTATGCATGATATTGGTAAGTTGACTATTCCCGCTGACATTTTACATAAGCCAGGACGCTATGATGATGCCGAGTTTGAAATCATGAAACAGCATACAAGTAACGCGTTTGGTTTGCTAAATTGGTCAGACCGGCGTTTACTTAAAGCGGCTGCGATTATCGCGCATGAGCACCATGAAAAATGGGATGGTACCGGCTATCCTAGAGGCTTGCGCGGTACTGAAATTCATATTTATGGTCGTATTGTTGCATTAGCTGATGTGTTTGACGCGTTATCACACAGTAGACGCTATAAAACCGCCTGGAGCATCAGTGAAGTTGTTGAATACATTAAGAATTTACGCGAAAAACAATTTGACCCGTATTTAGTCGATATTTTTATCCAACACATAGATGATTTTATTGATATTACTAAAATCACCTAATGACTGTGTTTCGACGTTATCTTGCTGTTTACCTCAAACTAGGGCTATGGTTAATAGCGCTGAGTATTAGTCAAAGTTTTGCCGAAAATACCCCCACCACGCTTGAACATGTCGCCATACAATTAAAATGGCAACACGCGTTTCAGTTTGCCGGTTACTATGCCGCATTAGAAAAAGGTTATTACCAAGCTGAAGGCTTAGACGTTGAGCTAAAACAAATCGACTTTAGCAAAGATTATGTTAAGCAAGTCCTCGCCGATGAATCAGAATATGGTGTTTCCGACAGTACGTTGCTTATTTATCACTTAAAAAATGAGCCAGTTGTTTTAATCAATCAGTTTTTTCAGCATTCACCACTGGTTTTTCTCTCTAAACGAGATTCAGGCATTATTAGCCCGTTTGAAATGGTTAAAAAAAAGTCGCGTTTAATACCACGAATTTAGGCGATGCCGCGCTCAATGCCTTGTTATTAAAGACCTTAGGCAGCTTGGCTAAAATCAATCAAGTCCCGTTCAACGAACAGCATCAACAAGATTTTATCGATGGCAAAATTGATGTCATTTCGGCTTATTCTAGTTCCCAGCCATTTCTATTAAAAGAACTAGGCATAGACGTTAACGTTATTAACCCTCAGAACTATGGCATTGATTTTTATGGTGATAATTTATATACCACTCGCAAAGAAGTCGCCGACCATCCTGAACGCGTTAAAAAACTTAGCCGAGCCACGGTAAAAGGCTGGCATTATGCGTTAGCGCATAGCGAAGAAATCATCGATGTGATTTTAAAAAAATATAATCCCAACTTGTCGCGCGCTTATTTGCAATATGAAGCGAAAGCGACTCAACAAATGATTATCCCCGATGTTGTTGAGCTAGGCTCAGTCGAGCCACAGCGTTATAAACAAGCCGCTGAAGATTATCGACGCTTAGGTTTCGTGACTAACGACCATATCGATGACAGCTTTTTTTATTTAGAAGACCAAGTTAATAGTGCTTTTAATTCGGAATTAACACCAGAAGAACAAACCTGGATACAAGCTCACCCGGTCATTCGTGTCGGTGTTGAAAAAGATTGGGCGCCTTATGATTTTATCGATCAAGAAGGCCATCCTACTGGCTTAAGTCATGAGTTAGTGGAATTAGTAGGCGATTATTCCGGTTTAAAATTTGATTATGTGGTTGATGACTGGCATGTGTTAGTCGATAAAACCAAGCGAGGTGAGATTGATTTGTTACCCGCGATTTTTGAATCTAACGAACGTGAGCGCTATTTAACCTATAGCCAAACGTATCACTATATGTTGGATTACTTTTTCATTCATGAAGAAGTACAAGCCGTATCATTTGATGATTTAGCCGGTAAAACCATTGCCATACCTAAAGATTTTATTCATATCGAGGTCATTAAAAAACAATTCCCCCAGCTTAAGATTTTAGAAGTTGACAACTTAATGGCCGCAATGAACAGCGTTATCGAACGTAAAGCGGATTTATTGCTCGATATTCATTCTGTCATTACCTATTTATTGAAAAAAAATGCGATTACCACGATTAAGCCGTTTCGTGTGCTACCGCCCGGCGAAGCACGACGTTTACATATGGCGGTGCGAAAAGATTTACCGATGCTTGCGTCTATTGTTCGTAAATCCCTAGATGCAATACCGATTACCGATAAAATTGATTTGGAAGACAAGTGGTTTGAACGCACGCCGTCAAAGACCAGTAAGCCGATTTATATCTCAAAAGCCGAACAAAAATGGTTAGCTGAGCATCCCATTATCCGCTTTTCCGGTGACCCTAAGTGGCTACCTTACGAAGCGTTTGATAACAACGGTCGCTATGTAGGTATTGTTGCCGAATATTTACGATTGATTGAACAAAAATTACGCATTCATTTAGAAATCGTACCGACTAAATCATGGACGGAAACGGTGCAAAAAATCAAACAAGGCGAAATCGATGTCATTTCCGAAACCATTGATTCCGATTTGAATAAACAACTAACCTTTACTCATGCGTATTTATCAAGCCCTGTGGTCATTGTTATGCGTGACGAAGAGGTTTATGTCGATGATATTGCCCAAATCAGCGATAAACGTATCGGCTTAGTTAAAGAATATGGCTATAACCCAGCGATTATTAAACAATATCCTGATATTAACTTTTACGAGGTTGAAAGCGTACAAGATGGTTTAACCCACGTTTCCACGCGCAAGCTTGATGCGCTCATTTGTACGCTGGCACAAGCCAGTTATCACATCAGCGAACAAGGCGTGAATAATGTTCGGATTGTTGGTAAAACCCAATTTGCAACTAAGCTCGGTTTTGGTATGCGCCCAGAGTTTGCCCCGCTAGTACCATTGTTTAATCGAGCACTCAATACGATTAATCCTAATGATAAGCAAAAAATTCTGGAAAATTGGGGTAAAGAGCAGTTTATTGAAAAAATTGACTATAGCTTAATCTTTAAAATCATCGGTGGCTTTTTACTATTGCTGGTGCTTACATTTCTATGGAATAGACGATTAGTGCAAGAAATTCAACGCCGTAAGTTGAGCGAACAAAAGGTGTTGTTGCTCAACGAACGTCTGGCATTAGCCACAGAAATATTGGCTTTGGGCTTATGGGAATTAGAGTTTGGCGAGCAATTAGCTTTAGTATTCGATGAGCGCAGCTTGGCGATTTATGACCTAGCACCTGATGCGCCGCTTGATTTTGATGTCTGGCTGTCCGTCGTACATCCTGATGATAGGCATTTGCTTAAACAATTAATTTTCACAATAGAAAATAATCAAACACCGACGCCGATAGAATTTCGTTTGAAAAATAGCGCTTCAGGCGTAAGAACAATTTATTGTGCAGCGACGGCCGTTAGGGAAGGTGACCATATTATCAAAGTCACCGGCGTTAACTGGGATATTAGCGATAGAAAAAAGGCTGAGTTAGCCTTGGCAACAGCTAAAGAACAAGCTGAACATGCTAATAAGGCAAAATCACAGTTTCTTGCCAATATGAGCCACGAAATTCGAACACCACTAAATGCAATTATTGGCTTTACCGAATTATTAACCGAACAAATCAAAGAACCTAAGCATTTATCGTTCGTGCAAACCATACAAAGCGCGGGCAAGAACTTACTGGCATTGATTAACGATATTTTAGATTTATCAAAAATCGAGGCCGGTAAGCTTAATATCGAAAAAAATGTCTGTAATCCACATGATTTATTTAACGAATTAAATCATATATTTTCATTAAAAGTGCGTGAAAAAAATCTGCAATTGCTGTTAGACGTTGACCCCAAAATTCCTGAACATTTAATACTCGATGCCGTAAGATTACGGCAAGTATTGTTTAATCTTATCGGTAATGCCGTTAAATTTACCGATACGGGGTATGTTCGCTTATCGGCGCGTACCACCAACGAAGATGACATTCATAGCAAGCTTGATTTAGTCATAGAAGTCGAAGACACCGGCATAGGCATAGATAAAAGCCAGCAACATATTGTGTTTAATGACTTTGAACAGTCTGAAGGCCAAGATTATCGAAAATATGGCGGCACTGGGTTAGGCCTTGCGATTAGCTCAAGACTAACAGAAATGATGGGCGGTATTATTTCGTTATCTAGTCAGCTTGGCGTAGGCACAACATTTACGATTCATTTATTTGATGTCGATGTTGCGGTGATGTCAGGTGAGCAACAACCTGAAGCTTTGCCGGTTCCAGTCGGTAAAATTAATTTTCATCCCGGTGTGGTTTTAGTCGTTGATGATGTCACTAATAACCGAAGTTTACTTAGAGAAAGTTTTGCTGATACCTCGTTAACCATTTTAGAAGCTGAAAATGGGTTAATTGCCGTTAACATGGTTAAACAAAACGCCATTGATTTGATTTTAATGGACATCAGAATGCCTGTGATGGACGGTTACGAAGCCGCCGCATTGATTAAAAGTTTTAGTAATATTCCGATTATTGCGCTAACAGCCTCAGTAATGCGTGACCAATACGAACGCTTAAAGCAATCCAATTTTGAGGGCTATTTGCGTAAACCGGTATTAAAAGCAGACTTACATCAAGAGCTAACCAAGTTTTTAGCCTTTGATACCGTAACCGAAAATGCTATAGCCGGGAAACAAGAAGCCACTTTACAATTAACGCCTGATGAATTAGCGCTTTTACCTAGTGTGTTAGATAAGTTAGCAGCGCTACAAAGCCTTTGCGCACAAAGTTTAAAAAATAATAATTTAACCGATGCGAAAAACTTTGCTGATGCGCTATCGGCGCTCAGTGAAAAAAATTCAATAGCTTTAGTGCGTGATTATGCCAATACCTTGCAAGAGCATATCGATTGCTTTGACTTGTTAGCGATACAACAACAACTAAGCAATTTCCCGAAGTTAGTGCAAGAATTAAGCGAGATTAAACTGGTGTGAGGGTCTCGATTCGTTGGTTTTACATTGTCTTTTAGAACGCAAAATGACATGCTAATTCTGGCGTATCATTAATAATTTGCCGCTTAAACGATACGAAAGGCGAGGCATCGTTTAAATGAGAGCGTATTTTTCTTCGATGATAGTCTTTGTCGCCAAGGTCATGGGCTTTAGCATAATTGATTAGATGTTCTTGAAAATCTTTTATTTCTTCTAACAACCGCTCGCGTAAGTTAGCAGCTTCTAGCGTTTTGAGTTTAGTTGTACCGTTAAAAACTGATAATAATAATTGTTGAGTCTGTATGACTTTATCGTTTTGGCTAATTGCTTCAATGCGTACTTTTTGATACGGAAAAGGGTTGAAGAAGTAGTGTAAATAAGCCAAATACTCCGCATCGGCTATATCTGTGCAATTAATCATGTTGTCGTACTTATCCGATTTGAGCTGGTTACAATGCGCGCAAGCAAAAAACAAATTCAGCCAGTCAAATTTTAACGCGTGATCGCCGCGATGTGGCTTAAAATGCTCAACATTAATGCTGGTTGCAGCATTGTTACCGCAAATATAGCATTTGTTTTTAAAGTCAGCTTTAAGCCTATCTAACACACAGCCGCATTTATAATCTCCGTTGGCTTTTTGTCGCTCTTGTACCAAGCAATCGGGTTCAGGCTGCGACTTTTCCATATAAATCATAGAGTTTATCCTTAATTCAATACCATTTTTCGCAGTTTTATTTGATTTAATTGCACTTTAAGTTCATCGGCAAGAAAAGTCGGTACATCGTCAAAATAGCGCTTTAAAGCATAGTAACGGTCTTGCTCTGCTTCGGATAAAGCTATTTTGGCAGATAATTGCTCAAATTCGAGTACTTTGCGTTTAAGAACTTCTGAATATTTATCCACTTCAAAATAGCTTTCAACTAACGCGTCATAAGAATAACCAGATAAATCAGTTATGACTTCGCGACTTTCCAAATCACAAACGACAGCGTTGCTCATAGACGACAAGACAAACGGCGAAGTTGTGACGATAAATTGAATATTAGGAAAAAACGCACATAAAAACGGCAAAATTTTCTTTTGTAGCCCGACGTGTAAATGGGTTTCGATTTCATCGATTAACACAATGCCTGGACGGTCATACCCGCTATTTCCTGTTGCTTCCATACGCAAAATTAACTCCGTAATAATACTCATCACCGCCGAATAACCATCGGATAATTGATTAAGTGCAAACGGCTCTTGCTGGTCGATTTGTATCAGGAAATTATAATTCTTACGATCAAAGATTAGTTGTAGGCTGGGGGCGTCAAACAGTCGTTGTAATTGTTGTTCAAAATTAGTAAACCAGGCATCGATGCGTTGCACCGCTTCTTGCTCGTTATCGTCTTTAGCAAAAGAGCGTTCGGCCTTTAGGTTAACGATGTATTGCATGAACTGATTGTTTATCTTTTCATTGGCGTCTACTGCTGTCGGTAATGTAATTTTGGTAATGCTCTTAGGAATAACCATTTGGCTGTGACGCTTGGCTGCAAATAGCACGAATAAACATGATTGATAAAAATGTTCGCGGTTTTTAAGTGCAATATTAATGTATTTATGGTTGGAAAAATCCTCATCATCATAACTGAGAGAATATTCTATCTTATTTAATAGCGTTGTTTTCCCACTACCATTTTTCCCGGTAATAATTAAATGCTTACACTCGATCTCGCTTAACTTAATTTCAAAGTCTTTGATGTTGCAAAGCTTTTTAATGTAAATCGATGTAATAAAATTTTCATTCATAATGACTTCCTGTTACTACCATTACCGTCCCGCCAATAACACATACAACGCCCCAGCACCACCATCTTTACCTGCTGCTGAACAAAACGCTAATACATCATGATGCTGCCTAAGCCATTTGTTAAGATGGTTTTTTAGTACCGGATATGTGTCATCAGAACGATAGCCTTTGCCATGTACGATATGGATACAATGACAACCGTCTTTCATGCAATGCTTGATAAAATCGAATAACTCGCGTTTAGCTTCATAAGCCGTTAAACCATGTAAATCAATTTCTGCTTCGATGGGGAAATAGCCAGAACGTAGTTTTTTTAACACGTCCTTAGCAAGTCCGGTTGTCGTAAACGCTAAAACCTCTTCTCGCCCTACGCCTTCAGGGAGTTCTAAGTCACGCGCACTGTCTTGAGTGCGTTTAGGATAAGGCTTGGGTTTAGGGCTGGTTACGCTTATTTTCTCTTGCTTAATAGCCTGTACTTCGCCTACGCTGGCACGAAATAAGTCACTGTCTTCAGAGTCTACGAGTTTTTTTTTCACTATGGCTGATTTTATAAGCTATTGTTGCTAATATGATTAGTTTTACATACTTTATACGGACACGTTATTGGCTATAGCCAGTTTGGGTCAACGCCTACGGACTAACCCATGCTAGCGATACAACGAAAACACGTAAAGTATAGCTTAATTAGGTTTTTGAACGACGCATCATGCATATTTTACTCAGTAACGACGATGGTTATTTGGCAGAAGGGTTAATCACGCTGGCACATGCGTTGCGTGAACACGCCGAGATTTCTGTCGTTGCCCCAGATAAAAACCGAAGTGCAGCCAGTAATTCATTAACCTTAGAGTTACCCTTGCGCGCCTACCCTGCTGATAATGGCTTTATCAAAGTCGATGGTACGCCCACGGACTGCGTACATTTAGCGATTACCGGCTTGTTAAAACACGAACCTGATATGGTTTTTGCAGGCATCAATCATGGTGCAAATTTAGGTGATGATGTGTTGTATTCTGGCACGGTAGCCGCTGCGACTGAAGGACGTTTTTTAGGTTTACCAGCAGTCGCTATTTCTTTAGCAAGTAGCAACCCTGTGCATTTTGCCACGGCAGCAGAAGTTGCTGTCACCATTTTTAAGCGCTTATTAACTAAACCATTGGCGCGTGATACCCTGTTGAATATCAATGTGCCCGATTTAGCCATGTCTGATATTAAGGGCTATCAAGCGACGCGCTTAGGCCAGCGCCATAAAGCCGAACCGGTTATTAAGGATTCAGACCCGCGCGGGCGCACGATTTATTGGGTAGGTCCGCCAGGCGCCGAGCAAGATGCAGGACCGGGTACGGATTTTTATGCGGTTAACACCGGTTATATTTCAGTGACGCCCTTGCAACTCGATTTAACTTGGTATGAGCGGCTATCAGTCGTAAAAGACTGGCTACCTTAGGGAGATATTATGACGTTAGACCTTAAAGGAACAGGCATGACCTCGCAACGCGCGCGTGATCGCTTGATTCAGCGTTTGGTCAAAGACGGGATTCAGCATCCAGAGGTGTTAGCCGTAATGCGCGATACGCCACGCCATATTTTTATCGCAGAAGCGTTAGCCAGTCGGGCTTATGATGATGTTTCATTGCCTATTGGCTTTGGTCAGACGATTTCTCAGCCCTATATTGTCGCGAAAATGACGGAGTTATTGCTAGCACGGGGACGCTTAAATAAAGTACTGGAAATTGGTACAGGCTGCGGCTATCAAACGGCTGTTTTAGCGCAACTCGTCGATAATGTTTATTCTGTAGAGCGCATTCGCGAACTACAAAAAACCGCAAAGGACACCATTTGGGCATTAAAGCTAAAAAATATCCGCTTTTATCATGGCGATGGCAGTTTAGGCTGGCCTGAACAAGCGCCTTTTGATGGCATATTAGCCGCTGCCGCGCCAGAAAGCGTGCCTAATGCATTATTAGAGCAATTAGCCCCCAGCGGCGTCATGGTAATTCCCATAGGTGTGAGTGGTAAGCAAGTCTTACATCGTATTACCCGTACCGGGAACGGTTATGACGTTGAGAGTTTTGGCGGGGTTGAATTTGTGCCTTTTGTAACTGATAAGCGATGAGTGTTTTAAGCAACACCGCTATTTTTAAACGCTCGTGAAAATTCAACCAATATGAATGATTCTGTCATTGATCCTGTAGCAACAGTACTTATCGTCGATGATACGCCGGGCAACCTAGCCTTATTATCCGATACCTTATCGGAAGCCGGTTATCGCGTGTTAGTGGCTACCGATGGCTTGGCGGCATTAGAGCAAATTGACTACTTACCGCCTGACATTATCTTAATGGACGTCATTATGCCTGGCATAGACGGTTTTGAAACCTGTAAACGCTTAAAAGCCAATCCAATAACGGCTGACATTCCTCTGTTATTTATGACTGGGCTGAGCGAGTTGGATAATTTATTACGCGGTTTTGGCGAAGGTGGTTTGGACTATATCGTCAAACCAATTCGCCCCCCCGAAGTACTCGCGCGTATCGAAGTACATTTAGCTTTGGCGCGTGCTAAGCAGCGCGCGAATGCTGCATTAAAACTGAGCCGATTTGCTGCCTTTGCACTGGATAATCAAGGGAAGGTAACATGGCTTACTCCAGCTGCTGGCGATATATTAAGCACTTACTTAACTAATGACCCTATTGAGATAGGTTGTTTACTGCCTAAGCTGTTGGCTACATGGGCACTTAATCAAATTCGCAGCAAAACACCCGCTAATGATGCATTTGAATATCAAGGGCTTGAGCTGAATTTGACTGCGTGTCTGAATGCTCAGGAATATTTAGTGCTGTCTCTTATACACATCTCCGAGCCCACGAGACCAGAGAGGATC
>CAWUNX010000053.1:0-12845 GCA_963923905.1 uncultured Methylocucumis sp. | reverse complement strand
TGCGGGTGTAGTTCAATGGTAGAACTCCAGCCTTCCAAGCTGATCACGTGGGTTCGATTCCCATCACCCGCTCCATGATCTGCTGTTGATGCTCATATAGCTCAGTAGGTAGAGCACTTCCTTGGTAAGGAAGAGGTCACCGGTTCAAATCCGGTTATGAGCTCCAGGTTGCTGATAATCGGTTTTGTTAATAGTGTTGTCAGTAAGTTAATTTAATATGGTGTTTGTTGTCTTGGTTCGCTGGTTTATTATTGCTTGAATCAGTTTGGCTAATGCTGTATGATAATTAGCTCTTTAAGGTTTGTCTGAATAGGTCAGTAGTTCAATTGGTAGAATGGCGGTCTCCAAAACCGTTGGTTGGGGGTTCGAGCCCCTCCTGGCCTGCCACTCAGGGTGATTCAAATCTAAGTCCTTCATTTCATAAGAATAATCATAAGAATAATGCATGAGTAATCAATCGGAAGCTACAACATCAGTGCTTGATGTTGTTAAGCAGGTCTTTTCAGCTATTTTTTTAGTCGCTGGTATTGTCGCTTTTTATTATTTTTCTGAAGTGCAGTTGTTGTACCGGGTGCTAGGTCTAATTGTTGTTGTTGGCTTAGTTGCGGCTATGATGTTTACTACCGATTTGGGGCGCTCAGTTTGGGCTTTCTTTTTGGAGTCAAGGCAAGAAGTAAGGAAAATCGTTTGGCCCGGTAAAGACGAAACCATGCGTACAACTTTATTGGTGTTTGCGATGGTGTTTGTTGTGGGTATTATTTTGTGGGTGCTAGATATGGCTCTGTTTCAAGTAGTTCGATTGTTAACCGGACAAGGCGGGTAGTATGTCTTTACGTTGGTATGTTGTTCATGCCTATTCAAATTTTGAAAATAAGGTTAAGCAAGCGCTAGAAGAAAGAATAAAGCGTGAAGGTTTAGAGCAATACTTCGGTAAGATTTTAGTTCCTACTGAAGAAGTTGTTGAAATGCGCATGGGTCAGCAGCGCAAGAGTGATAGAAAATTTTTTCCAGGTTATGTGTTAGTCCAAATGGAGTTGACAGACGAGACCTGGCATCTTGTAAAAGATGTGCCTAGAGTGTTAGGTTTTATTGGTGGCACATCGGATAGGCCTTCTCCGATTTCTGAAAAAGAAGCAATGTCGATTTTAAATCGTGTGGAAGAAGGTGTTAATAAGCCTAGGCCTAAAGTGTTGTTTGAAGTGGGTGAGGTGGTTCGCATTATCGATGGTCCGTTTAAGGATTTTAATGGTGTCGTCGAAGAAGTTATATACGAAAAAAGTAAATTAAAAATATCAGTTTTGATTTTTGGTCGTTCTACATCTGTGGAATTAAATTTTTCTCAAGTAGAAAAAAGCTAAAGTTGATTCATCACTATAATCCCTGTCTCTTATAAAGACGGGGATTTTTGTATCTAAGGGGAGCTGAAAGGCGCTAGTACCCATTCGGAGTTATAAATGGCAAAAAAAATAACCGCATATATTAAGCTGCAAGTTAAAGCAGGCGAGGCAAACCCTAGTCCGCCAGTTGGTCCAGCGTTGGGTCAGCGTGGTGTCAATATTATGGAGTTTTGTAAAGCATTTAATGCAAAGACTCAGGATGTCGAGAAAGGTATGCCTTTGCCCGTTGTTATTACTGTATACAGTGATCGTAGTTTTACATTTATTACTAAAACGCCGCCTGCATCAATTTTGCTGAAAAAGCTGGCTGGTATTAAAAGCGGTAGTAGTAATCCGAATACTAAAAAAGTTGGAACTGTCACGAGAGCGCAATTGGAAGAAATCGCTAAAATGAAAATGGAAGATTTGACAGCCGCTGACATGGATGCTGCAGTTAGAACAATCGCTGGTAGTGCTCGTAGCATGGGCTTAAATGTGGAGGGTGTGTAATGGCAAAGTTATCGAAAAAATCGAAATTGATTCGTCAAAAAGTAACGAGAACTAAGCAATATACATTAACTGAAGCAGTTGAGTTGTTAAAAGAGTTTAAAACCAATAAATTCGAGGAATCTATTGATGTCAGCGTTAATTTAGGTGTTGATCCTCGTAAATCAGATCAAAACGTTAGGGGGGCAACAGTATTGCCTAACGGAACGGGTAAAACGGTAAGAGTCGCTGTATTTACTCAAGGTTCAAATGCTGATGCTGCTCGCGCTGCAGGTGCCGATATTGTTGGTATGGATGATTTAGGTGATTTAGTCAAGAAAGGCGAGATGAACTTTGACGTGGTCATTGCGTCGCCTGATGCTATGCGAGTCGTGGGTCAGTTGGGCCAAATTTTAGGTCCTAGAGGCTTAATGCCTAACCCTAAAGTCGGTACAGTGACTGCTGATGTGGCTACGGCTGTTAAAAATGCAAAATCCGGCCAAGTTCGTTATCGTACTGATAAATCAGGTATTATACATTGTACGCTAGGTAAGATTACGTTTGATACGTCAGCGATACAGGGCAATTTAGAGGCTTTGCTGGCAGATTTGAAAAAGGCCAAACCTACTGCGGCTAAAGGCGTTTATATTAAAAAGATTACATTGTCGTCAACTATGGGTCCAGGCTTATGGTTAGATCCTAGTAGTTTAGGCGGCCAATAACAGGCTTTGGGTTGCCGTGTAAACGGTAACCGTCAAAGACCGCAGGTGTTGCAAAACTTAATTTTCCTGCGTAGACGGAAACTGGAACCCAACATAAATCTGGGGAAAAGAGCCGTAAGGAGCATCATTAGATGCATAGTATTCATTCTGAATAATCAGAACAAAGATGGAGGTAAACTGTGGCACTCAATTTAGATAGCAAAAAAGCTGTCGTAGAAGAAGTCGCTGCAATAGCCGCTAAAGCTCATTCTGCTATAGCCGCCGAATATCGTGGTATGTCCGTAACCGAATTAACAGAGTTACGGAAAAATGCCAGAGCATCGGGGGTGTATTTGCGTGTTGTGAAAAACACCTTAACACGCCGTGCTGTTACAGGAACTCAATTTGAGTGTATGCAAGATGGGCTCGTTGGTCCATTAATCATGGCATTTTCATTAGATGATCCAGGTGCAGCGGCGCGTTTGATTGGTGAGTTTTCAAAAGGTCACGATAAGTTGATTCCAAAGGTGATTGCGTTTGGTGGTCAGTTATTTGGACCATCTGAATTAAGCCGATTGGCAAGTATGCCTACTCGCGATCAGGCATTGGCGACATTAATGTCAGTCATGAAAGCGCCAGTGGAAAAATTTGTTCGTACGTTGGCAGAACCACACGCAAAATTGGCCCGCACTATTATGGCTATTAAAGAACAGAAAGAAGCGGCTTAAGCTTATATTTAACCAGTTAGAATTTAGAGGAATCACAAATGGCATTATCTAAAGAAGAAATTTTAGATGCTATCGCGAATATGACGGTAATGGAAGTTGTTGAATTAATTTCAGCAATGGAAGAAAAATTTGGTGTCTCGGCCGCTGCTGCAGTTGCAGTTGCAGCGCCTGCAGCAGCAGCTGCAGCGCCTGTGGTAGAAGAGCAAACTGAATTTGATGTTATCTTAACTGGCTTCGGCGAGAACAAAGTTGGCGTAATTAAAGCAGTGAGAGCGATTACAGGCTTAGGCTTGAAAGAAGCGAAAGATGCTGTTGAGGGCGTGCCAACGACATTGAAAGAAGGTGTGCCTAAAGCAGAAGCAGACGATATTAAGAAGCAGCTTCTTGAAGCTGGCGCTACTGTCGATATTAAGTAATATCGATAGCGTTAAAGACAATATCATTTATTGTCCATGTAAGGCTGGTGGCGGTGCCACCGGCCTTTTACTGTTTGTCATAAGTTGACAATAGATCTCACCACAACAAAAGGTTTGGAAGCAATATGTCCTACTCTTTTACCGAAAAAAAGCGTATCCGAAATAACTTTGGCAAAAGCGACGAAGTACTAGAAGTGCCGTATCTTTTAGCAATGCAAATCAATTCCTATACCAGCTTTCTACAACTGGGCACAGTACCGGAAAAGCGCGAAAACATGGGGTTGCATGCAGCTTTTTCTAGTGTATTCCCGATTGAAAGTCATTCCGGCTACGCTGTACTGGAATATGTTAAATACCGGCTTGGTGAGCCGGTATTTGATGTGAGAGAGTGTCAGCAGCGAGGTGCTACCTTTGCAGCGCCTCTGAGAGTATTAGTGCGTTTAGTTATCTACGATAAAGATGCGCCGGCCAGTGCAAAAGTCGTTAAAGATATTCGTGAGCAAGAAGTGTACATGGGCGAGTTACCTTTAATGACAGAAAATGGCACTTTCGTGATTAACGGCACTGAGCGCGTTGTGGTTTCGCAGTTACATCGCTCACCCGGTGTGTTTTTTGATCATGACAAAGGTAAAACTCATTCATCAGGAAAGTTATTATTTAATGCGCGAATTATTCCTTATCGTGGCTCGTGGTTAGATTTTGAGTTTGACCACAAAGATTGCGTCTATGTGCGTATAGACAGACGCAGAAAAATACCTGCCACGATATTGCTCAGAGCCTTAGGCTACGACAACGAAGAAATGATTAAAATTTTCTTCGAAACGAATAAGTTTACCATTAGTGCAGACAAAATATTATTTCATCTTGTTCCTGAGCGTATGCGCGGTGAAATTGCGGCTTTTGATATTAAATGCAACGGGCAAATAATGGTTGAAGAAGGTCGCAGAATTACCGCTAAGCATATTCGAGAAATGAATAAGGCTGGTCTGACACAGGTTGAAGCGCCAAGAGAATACTTAGTCGGTAAAATTCTTGGTCATAACCTTATTTCTGAGGTAACTGGAGAGTTAGTCGCGCATGTCAACGATGAAGTCACGGAAACCTTAATCGATCGTGCTGTTGAGGCTGGAATTACTGATATTAATACGTTGTTTGTAAATGATCTCGATAGAGGTTCGTATATTAGCAATGCGATGAAGCTAGATGTGACGACTAACGCTCTGGAGGCGTTGGTTGAAATTTATCGTATGATGCGTCCAGGCGAGCCACCTACAAAAGAGTCAGCAGAGAATTTATTTCAAAATTTATTTTTTACTGATGAGCGCTACGATTTGTCATCAGTCGGGCGCATGAAATTCAACCGCAGGTTAGGACGCGAGCAAGCGACAGGCACAGGTACGTTAACCAAAGAAGATATTATTGACGTGTTAAAGGAGTTGATAAATATCCGTAATGGTAATGGTAGTGTTGATGATATTGATCATTTAGGTAATCGTCGTGTCCGCTCTGTGGGCGAGATGATAGAAAATCAATTTAGAGTTGGCTTGGTAAGAGTTGAGCGTGCGGTTAAAGAGCGCTTATCAATGGCGGACTCTGAAGGCTTAATGCCACAAGAAATCATCAATGCAAAACCTGTATCGGCAGCCGTTAAAGAGTTTTTTGGTTCTAGTCAGTTGTCGCAGTTTATGGATCAAAATAACCCGTTATCACAGGTAACGCATAAGCGCCGGGTGTCAGCATTAGGGCCGGGCGGTTTAGCCAGGGAGCGCGCGGGATTTGAGGTGCGCGACGTACATGCCACGCACTATGGTCGAGTTTGTCCAATTGAAACGCCAGAAGGTCCCAATATTGGTTTGATTAACTCTTTATCGGTATATGCTCGTACTAACGCATATGGTTTTTTAGAAACACCTTATCGTAAAGTAGTTAATGGTCATGTCACTAATCAAGTTGATTATTTGTCAGCCATTGAGGAAGGCGAGTTCGTTATTGCTCAGGCAAGTGTAGCGGTTGATGAAAATGGCAAGTTAGTCGACGGCTTAGTGTCATGCCGTCATAAAGATGAGTTTACGTTGGCGATGTCCGATACCGTACAGTATATGGATGTTTCATCTAAACAAATCGTATCGGTAGCAGCATCAATTATTCCATTCTTAGAACACGACGATGCCAATAGAGCGTTAATGGGCTCAAATATGCAGCGGCAAGCAGTACCTACTTTAAGAGCTGAAAAGCCATTAGTTGGTACAGGCATGGAGAGAACGGTAGCAAAAGATTCCGGCGTGACTGTTGTCGCTGAGCGTGGTGGTAAAATCGAAGCGGTTGATGCGGCTAGAATTGTAGTGCGCGTAAACGAAAATGAAACAAGGTCTGGTAGCCCAGGCGTTGATATTTACAATTTAATCAAATATACCCGTTCTAACCAAAATACTTGTATTAACCAAAAGCCTTTAGTTAAGCCAGGTGATGTTGTTAGCGCCGGAGACATTATTGCCGATGGTCCATCGACAGATATGGGTGAATTGGCGTTAGGTCAAAATATGTTAGTCGCCTTTATGCCGTGGAATGGCTATAACTTCGAAGACTCTATCTTAGTGTCTGAGCGTGTGGTAAGGGAAGATCGCTTTACGACGATACACATTGAAGAAAAAACCTGTGTTGCTCGGGATACCAAGCACAGTCCTGAAGAAATTACCGCTGATATTCCAAATGTCAGCGAAGAGGCTTTAGCTAAACTTGATGAGTCAGGTATTGTGTATGTTGGTGCCGAAGTTAAAGGTGGCGATATATTAGTTGGCAAAGTAACGCCTAAAGGCGAAACACAGTTAACTCCGGAAGAAAAGCTACTAAGAGCCATTTTTGGTGAAAAAGCGGCTGATGTTAAAGATACTTCGCTCAGAGTGCCTGGCAGCATTGAGGGTACTGTTATCGATGTGCAAGTTTTTACCCGGGATGGTGTAAAAAAAGACAAGCGTGCAGTCGACATTGAGCAGCAAGAGATAAAACGTTTTAGAAAAGATTTGGACGATCAGCTAAAAATCTTAGAAGAAGACATTTATTTGCGAATAGGCAAAATGTTATTAGGTAAATTGGCTTTATCAGGGGTAGGTCAGTTATCTGGAAATTCTGAAGTTACGCAAGACTATTTAGATTCAATAAAGCGTTCAGACTGGTTGAAGATAAAGATGAAGGACGAAGATTTGAACCTTCAGCTAGAGGTCGCTGCTGCTAAGATAGAGCAATTGCGTAAAGAATTCGATGAAAAATTCGAGGCTAAACGTAAAAAAATTACCATGGGAGATGATTTGGCGCCAGGTGTTTTGAAAATGGTTAAAGTCTATTTAGCTGTTAAAAGACGCATACAGCCGGGTGATAAAATGGCGGGACGTCATGGTAATAAAGGGGTTATCTCAATGATTAGGCCTATTGAAGATATGCCGTATATGGAAGATGGTACGCCAATCGATATAGTATTAAATCCTTTAGGCGTACCTTCGCGGATGAATGTGGGTCAAGTATTAGAGACACATTTAGGCTGGGCTGCAAAAGGCCTGGGTATCAAAATAGGTAAAATGCTTGAAGCCAAAGCTAAGATTCAGGAAATTCGCGAGTTTTTGGAAAAAATATATAACAGTAGTGGCCACCAAGAAGATTTGAACTCACTAACGGACCAAGAAGTTTTAGAGATGGCGGCCAATTTAATTCCTGGTGTTCCTATGGCTACTCCTGTGTTTGATGGTGCTAGCGAGGAAGATATTCGTATGATGTTGAAGCTGGCTGACATGCCTGAGCACGGTCAAATAAAGCTGTACGATGGTTTAACAGGTGATCAGTTTGAGCGCGAAATTACGGTTGGCTATATGTACATGCTGAAATTAAATCATTTGGTTGACGATAAGATGCATGCGCGCTCAACAGGGCCTTATAGTTTGGTGACTCAGCAGCCGTTGGGTGGAAAAGCTCAATTTGGTGGTCAACGCTTTGGTGAAATGGAAGTCTGGGCGTTAGAAGCTTATGGTGCTGCCTACACATTACAAGAAATGCTAACCGTTAAGTCAGACGATGTAACTGGAAGAACCCGTATGTATAAAAATATTGTTGATGGCGACCATAAAATGGAAGCGGGTATGCCCGAATCATTTAATGTGTTGATTAAAGAAATACGCTCTTTAGCAGTAAACATCGAGTTAGAGCGTGATTAATCACTAACATCCAGTTGTCAGTAAATGAACACATTGAGAGGATAAGGTCTTGAAAGATTTAATGAATTTCTTAAAGCGTCAGGGTCGAACAGATGATTTTGATGGCATCAGCATAGGGTTGGCGTCGCCAGATATGATTCGTTCCTGGTCTTATGGTGAAGTAAAAAAGCCAGAAACAATTAATTATCGTACGTTTAAACCCGAGCGTGATGGTTTATTTTGCGCAAAAATATTTGGACCGGTAAGTGATTATGAATGCTTATGTGGTAAATATAAGCGCTTAAAGCATCGTGGGGTTATTTGCGAAAAGTGCGGTGTTGAGGTGACCTTATCTAAAGTTAGGCGCGAGCGTATGGGGCATATCGACTTAGCAAGCCCGGTCGCGCATATTTGGTTTTTAAAATCTTTGCCATCAAGAATCGCATTGCTGCTTGATATGACACTGCGTGAAATCGAGCGCGTGTTGTATTTTGAGTCTTTTGTTGTGCTTGATCCAGGTATGACGCCGTTAGAAAAAGGTCAATTATTAACGGATGACGAGTACTTAGATGCGGTAGAGATTCATGGTGATGATTTTGTCGCAAAAATGGGTGCTGAAGCCATTTACGAGTTATTAAAAGACATCGATTTAAAGCAACAAGTAGAGCAGTTACGAGAAGAAATTAACTCTACCAATTCGGAAACTAAAATAAAAAAATATGCTAAGCGTTTAAAAGTAATGGATTCTTTGCTTGCATCTAAAAATCGTCCTGAATGGATGATTTTGCAAGTATTACCCGTTTTGCCACCGGAATTGCGTCCCTTAGTACCATTGGACGGAGGTCGTTTTGCGACGTCTGATTTAAATGATTTGTATCGTCGAGTAATAAATCGTAATAACCGCTTGAATCGATTATTAGATTTGAATGCACCTGACATTATTGTGCGCAATGAAAAGCGTATGCTGCAAGAATCGGTTGATGCGTTATTGGATAACGGTCGACGGGGGCGCGCAATAACAGGGACTAACAGAAGACCATTAAAGTCCTTAGCCGACATGATTAAGGGTAAACAAGGTCGGTTTAGACAAAATTTGTTGGGTAAACGCGTCGATTATTCAGGTCGTTCAGTAATCGTGGTAGGACCTACTTTGCGGTTACATCAATGTGGTTTGCCGAAAAAAATGGCGCTTGAGTTATTCAAGCCATTTATTTTTAGCAAACTGCAATTGAGAGGTCTTGCAACAACTATTAAAGCGGCGAAAAAAATGGTTGAGCGTGAAGGGACTGAGGTATGGGATATTCTCGAAGAAGTGATTAGAGAGCATCCGATTTTGTTAAATCGCGCACCAACATTGCATCGCTTAGGCATACAAGCGTTTGAGCCAACGTTGATTGAAGGTAAAGCTATTCAATTGCATCCTTTAGTCTGTAGTGCATTTAACGCTGACTTTGACGGCGACCAAATGGCTGTTCATATCCCATTATCAATAGAAGCTCAATTGGAAGCGCGTACATTGATGATGGCGACCAATAATATTTTGTCACCAGCCAATGGCGAGCCGGTTATTAACCCGTCGCAAGATGTGGTATTAGGCTTGTATTACATTAGTCGTGAAAAAGTGAACGCTAAAGGCGAGGCGTCTATTTTTGGCACAGTTGGCGAAGTTCAACAGGCATTAGCAGCTAAGACCGTTGAATTACAGACCAAGATACAATTGCGTATTACTGAAAAAGTAGAAACGGAGCCTGGTGTTTATGTCAATAAAACCCACAGAGTAAAAACAACAGTGGGCAGGGCTTTAATTTGGGAGGTTGTACCTGACCGTATGCCTTTCGATTTGGTTAATTGCGATATGACTAAAAAGAACATATCGCGCTTAATAAATTATAGCTACCGCTTCTTAGGTAATAAAGACACGGTGGTGCTAGCTGACCAAATCATGTATTTAGGCTTTAGGTATGCAACGATAGCAGGTGTGTCTTTCGGTATTGAAGATATGGCTATTCCAGCTAAAAAAGCAGAAATCATCAAATCAGCCGAAGCCGAAGTTAATGAAATTCAAGCGCAATATGCATCTGGTTTAGTAACAGACGGTGAGCGTTACAACAAGGTTGTTGATATTTGGTCTCATGCAAATGATCAAGTTGCAAAAGTTATGATGGATGGTTTAGGGGAAGAAGCGGTTCTGGATAAAGAGGGCAATTCAGTTAAGCAAAAATCCTTTAACTCAATATTTATGATGGCTGAGTCTGGTGCTAGAGGTTCAGCGGCTCAGATTCGTCAGTTAGCAGGTATGCGAGGTTTAATGGCAAAACCGGATGGCTCGATTATTGAGACTCCGATTACTGCGAACTTCCGTGAAGGCTTAGACGTATTACAGTACTTTATTTCCACTCACGGCGCTCGTAAAGGTTTGGCTGATACAGCGTTAAAAACGGCTAACTCAGGTTATTTGACTCGGCGATTAGTTGATGTTGCGCAGGATTTAGTAGTCACTACTCAAGATTGTGGCACTGTGAATGGCTTAGTGATGATGCCTATTATTGAGGGGGGCGATGTCGTTGAGCCATTATCTGAGCGAGTTTTAGGGCGTGTAGTTGCGCAAGATGTGTTTGACCCTACGCGTGAAAGAGTAGTAGTGCCGGCAGGGACGCTGTTAAGCGAAAATTGGGTCTCTGTATTAGATGAGCATAGCGTAGACCAAGTGGTGGTTAGGTCTGTTATTACCTGTGAAAATCGTCATGGTGTTTGTGCCTATTGCTATGGTCGCGACTTAGGTAGAGGACATCTGGTTAATATCGGTGAGGCTATCGGTGTTATAGCGGCTCAGTCAATCGGTGAGCCAGGCACGCAATTGACTATGAGAACATTCCATATCGGTGGTGCAGCCTCACGTTCCGCAGCCATTAGTAATGTCCAGGTAAAATCTGCGGGCACAGTAAGATTAAGTAATTTAAAGTCAGTTACGAACCGAGAAGGTCATTTGGTCGCAGTTTCTCGTTCAGGCGAGGTCGGTGTTGTTGATGATTATGGGCGTGAAAGAGAGCGTTACAAAATTCCGTATGGTGCTGTATTGTCGGTGCAAGAAGGTGCGAAGATTAATGCTGGCGATATTATCGTAACCTGGGATCCTTTTACCCATCCGGTTATTACTGAGGTAGATGGTGTTGTAGAATTGGTGCATTTCGTCGATGGTGTCACCGTACAAAAGCAATCAGACGAAGTTACAGGTTTAAGTTCATTAGTGGTTATCGATCCTAAACAGCGCGGAAGTGCAGGTAAGGAGCTAAGGCCAATGGTGAAATTACTTGATAAGGAAGGCAATCCTATTTTCTTACCGGGTACTGAGATTCCAGCTCAATATTTCTTACCGGCTGGCGCAATTGCTGGTATCAAAGATGGTGGTGAAGTTAAGGTTGGTGATGTATTAGCGAAAATACCACAAGAGTCTAGTAAAACGCGCGACATTACAGGTGGTTTACCGCGTGTTGCTGATTTATTTGAAGCGCGTAAAACTAAAGATCCTGCGATTCTTGCCGAAATTAGCGGCACGATTTCATTTGGCAAAGAGACTAAAGGTAAGCAACGTGTCATTATCACAGATTCGCATGGCGAGCAAGTTGAGACCTTGATTCCTAAATGGCGCCATATCACGGTGTTTGAGGGTGAATATGTTGAAAAAGGCGAGACGATTGCTGAAGGTGAATTAACGCCACATGATATTTTGAGACTGAGAGGCGTTGAAGAGCTGGCTAACTATTTAGTTAAAGAAATTCAAGATGTATATCGCTTGCAAGGTGTGAAAATCAACGATAAGCATATAGAGGCAATCATCCGGCAAATGTTGCGAAAAGTTGAAATTACCGCAGCGGGTGATACGGACTTCCTAAAAGGCGATCAAGTTGAACGTGCTCAGTTGCGTGCTGAAAATGACAAAATGGAAACTGAAGGAAGAATTCCTGCGAGCTATGAGCCTGTTCTGTTGGGTATTACTAAAGCCTCATTGGCAACTGAATCCTTTATTTCTGCAGCGTCTTTCCAAGAAACAACTAGAGTATTAACTGATGCTGCCGTTCGTGGTTTAAGTGATGGTTTACAAGGGCTTAAAGAGAACGTCATTGTTGGTCGTTTGATACCAGCAGGCACAGGATTGGCCTATCATGAAAATAGAAAGAATCGTTCTTTAAGTCACAGTCAAGCCACAGAAAGTGATGCCACATCGGTTATGGATACTGAAGAGGCATTAAAACAGGCTTTAAATATTCAATAACTGAAAAAATGTTTGACGAAGAATGTAAAGCCAAGTAGAATTACCTGCTAACGTCAGCTAAGCCGATAGGTCTAGCACATAAATAACCGCCGATATGTAGGCGGTTAATTTTTTATTGTCGGCAGTTATATAGTAATCGGAGTATACAAATTTATGGCCACGATTAACCAGTTGGTTCGTAAGCCGCGCGCTAAAAAAGTAGAAAAAAGCAATGTGCCTGCGTTGGAGGCTTGTCCTCAGCGCAGAGGTGTTTGTACCAGAGTGTATACAACAACGCCTAAAAAACCAAATTCTGCATTAAGAAAAGTTGCAAGGGTTAGGCTTACGAATGGCTCAGAAGTGAGTAGTTACATCGGTGGAGAGGGGCATAATTTACAAGAGCACTCTGTTGTATTGATAAGAGGTGGTAGGGTAAAAGATTTGCCGGGTGTTCGTTATCACGTCGTTCGCGGTAGCTTGGATGCCTCAGGTGTTAATAATCGTAAGTGTGGTCGTTCAAAATACGGCACTAAGCGTCCAAAAAAATAATTAGGAATTGATGACTTATGTCTAGAAGAAGAGTAGCTACTAAAAGGGAGATAATTCCAGATCCAAGATTCAATAGCGTCATGTTGACCAAGTTTATGAATATGGTGATGGAAAGTGGCAAGAAATCGATCTGTCTCTTATACACATCTCCGAGCC
>CAWUNX010000052.1:0-12910 GCA_963923905.1 uncultured Methylocucumis sp. | reverse complement strand
GGAGATGTGTATAAGAGACAGCTCTGACCTTATGAACATTTTCTTCGACATCCGTATTCCGTATTTTGGTTTGGAAAAGAAAGATGATTTAGGGATTTACTTAGTGAAAAATGCCTATTGCAAAAAAAGCATGAGCATGAGTCTATGCGTTTACCACGCCGTACTATTCTTCATCGTGTTTTTCAGCTTCCGCCGTTTAAACCGCATCTTCGCTTTTGTCCCTTATCAGCGGAATCTCGATAAAATCGACGATTTACTAGATGCGCTCACGGCAACGACCACGACTAAACGAAACCGCGACTTGCCACGGCTTGCCCGTTGGCTGCCGTCCTTAGCGGGCGATTATTTAGCCAGTGAGCAAAGTATTGCTCGTGGCAATTTAGACCCAAGGGCGGTAGAGTTGCAATTTATGAGCGTATTGCATCAACTTAGCCACTCTTGCCCGATTTATTTTAAGCCGTTACAGTCTAGTGAACGCTCGCCTTATTTGGAAATCACCTTTGTTTTTGATGAATTGGACAAACTGGCAACCGATATAAACTCCCAGCAAAAGCAAGGTAATCCCGATAGTAACGACAGCGAGTTGTACCGGCTTAATTTGATGAAGGGTTTGCTATCGAATATGAAGCGAATTATCACCGCATCAGAAGCCCGTTATATTTTTCTTGGCGGCAGATTGCTGCAGCCGGTGTGGGTGCGCGTCGGCAACCGTTGCTAACGAGTATTTTTTGCGACGAAATTTATTTGCCGTCGCTGCTCACCGATACTGAAATTGGTTGGTTTGCTCAAAATGAGCCCAACACTGCCGACAACCAAACTCCTCAACAAACCGGAAATAATTTACCTAAAACGATTGAGAGTTTTGCTCTGGAACACCGCATCGAAGAGTTTTTAGTTTGGCAATATTATCTTTCCCGCAAACGCTTTGAACACATGATAGCCCCGACCTGGGCGCCTATTATTGGCTTGCCGGATCGAGATATGCGACCTAAAGGCTTTGTCCAAGCGTCTTATAAAAAACTAAAAGATGAAATGAAGAAAGCTGACAATGGTTTTAAACAGAAAATTGAAAAAGAAAAGAAAGAGATCAATTGGCAAACTTTACAAAGCCCACTACATACCGTCACCATCCGCTACACTGATTCGGGTGAGCATCTAAACGAGCCGCGTCATCAATCCAACCGTTAGTATGGTCGTTTACAAACATTTATTCGCTTCTTAGCTTACCGCAGTGCAGGCAATCCTAAACGCTTAAATGAATTACTGAGCAGCTTTATCGTCAGTGCTGACCGCGCCATTGCTGATGCTGAGGCCAGGGATAAAGGTTTTAACTGCCAAGACGTGTTGTATTTACCCGACCACAAGATCATTCGCATTCAATTAATTGCCCGTGTCTATCAACAGCTTTGCAAAGGTTTTGAAAATAAAATCCGTGGTCGTGATGATAAAACCATTGTCGCGTTAATCTACTTAACCGACTTCTTATTCAAATTCCATCAACGCGCGTTTTCTTGGGATAACCTGGAGTTATTTGATGAGTTAGTCCACATGCACCGCTCCCACGATATGCGCGTGTTACTGCATGAGTTAGTCGATCAATATTCAGACCGCTATCTGCATCGGATTACCAACGGTATGTACGCGTATCGTTTCCGTAGCTATTTTGCCTGTGAACTAGAATATTTATCCCGTCAGTCCGATGAAGAAATGGCGGCGTTTAACTTTACGCTGGATGAAGCGCAAATGTTGCGCGACCATTTGGAAAAACAGCTAGAACAAGGTGATAGCCGCGATAAAACAGAAGTGTTAAATATGCTCGGTGAGCTGCATGAGTTGTACCAAGAATACGAACTCGCTCGCCAATATTACCGGCGTTGTCTTCATGCCCGCGATAGCATGATAGGCCAAAATATCACTGAAAAAGTTACACAGGGTGGTCAAGAAATGACTGTACTGCAAGCGATAATTTCTAATGTGGCGGCAGGCCGGAAAGCGGCGTTAATGCTGCAACATTGGGGACCTATCACATTGCGCTTGTCGTTAAAAATTATCATGACCTATGAGCGCGAACGGAACTACGAAGAGGCGTTAGTCCGTTATGAGCGTAACATACAGTTTTGCGACTGCATGATACAAGCGTTTGCTAAGGGTACGCCTGAAAAAGCTAAAGATTACATTCGCTCCCCTCCGCCTGAACCAGATCTGACTAACCCTATTCGTTCTCATGTATTGGAATATTTAGGCATCTTTTTTGAACCCCTATTTGCTTATGCGTGGTTGCTAGAGAAAAACGCTTATACCAGTGGTAACTCTGTGCACGTACTGGAAAAAGGGATAGACAATTTTGAAAACGTGTTAAAAGGCATAACGTTTACTGAGGATAATGATAAACGCCATTTTTTAGACTGGGTTAGAGCACAATGGTACAAAAAGATAGGGACATTATGTTTTTATAAGGGGTTGGCTAATAAGAATAACTCTACTTATGTTAGGAAAGCTTGGTGGTATTATCTTTTGGAGGCAGAAAAACTCCGTGACTATTTCCGTAGACAGATAAAACTTGATTACAAAAAGCCAGTTACAAACCAACCATTTTTAACCGTGCTAATGCACAACCATTACCCAGCCGAATTGAATTTAAGTATTGCTGAATGTTTGGGAGAACTTGCTGAAAGCCTGTTGGCTGAAATTGAGCCAAAGGACTTGTTTAGTTGTAGCTGGATAAGAACACCAAACTATCAATACGAGCAAATTGCTAAAGAATGGATAAATAAATTAGATTCATATTTCTTTAGCCCAGGTGCAATGCCTTTTTATGCAGTGAACTTAAATTCTTGCGAGAAATTTGATTTAGCCATTAACCTGTCATTGGCAGCTTCGTTTTATCTTAGGCGGGCGGGTTATTTTGAATCAGCCGCTCGTGAAATCATCCACACAACCGAAATTGTTGCGCACTATTTAAACTGGTTTCGTCAAGTCGATAAACGCCACATAAAAAACAAAAATAGTTTTTTTATTATCGATGCAGCCGTCGAAAAAATTATTTGGGCAAATAAATTTCTGCCAATGTTATTACAACCAGTACGTCCTAAAATTGAATTGGAATCGTCTTATTTAATGGGAGATTTGATTCCAAATAATGCATTAACTGCTTTGAGTACAGTTGGTTTTTCATTATCACTAATAAAATATAGATATGTTTCAGAAAATTCTGTAATTAAAAAGCATGTTAAACGCATTGTTTCCATTTTGTCACAATGGACTGGGAAAGAATCGCCTCAAGTACCTAATAGCATCTATTTAGCGACTTCTTATCAATATTTTCAAGATAAACTCATTTATTCTCTACAACGTCATCGCTATTCAGTTTTAAACCAGTTAAATGCCTTAAAAACACTAATAGATTCAAGCTTAATCAAAGGCTATTTATTTAAATCAAACAGGTATACAGAATACACTACAGAATGGCTAAAAGAGCTTTATCAGATTAACGAAAAATACAATCAACCCCTGCATTTTACGCCCATGCAAATGGGCTTGACACTTTATCTATACCGCGATGTCAGTAAGTCATTACATTTAGACGTTAATCATCTTGGCTTCGATTTAGATGCAGAAATTATCCGCTTCTTAAGCCAAAGCTTGGACATGTGCCACATGGGCAAAGGCTATTATGAAGCGATAGATAAGCTATATTATCTTTACGATGACTTCAACGACAACCAGATTCACCGTAACCATGCGATGCAAATGGCGGCGGTGAAAATTACTGAAAATGCGTTAGCCGAAATTATTAAACCTGATACCACTGCTCAGAGCCATACGCGTAATTCGCATCCAACGCCCTGACCAACACGCCATCGTTGAGTGAAAGGAATGGACATAAATCAACTTCACCACTAAGACCCTTCGGGTTTTGAAAACCTAAAGGGACTACGGTTTTTGTGAACTTTATGCACAAGCTGTTTCGTACATATTCCTAAGCAATTTATAAATTAATCATGTTGTCATCAATTAAGCGGTATGCTTTTAACCCACCATTAATACAGGAGTACTCATGTTTATCGGACTCGATAAACCCTTAATCGTCGGAATTTTAAATATTACACCCGATAGTTTTTCGGACGGCGGTCATTACTTACAACCCTCTAAAGCCTTAGAGCATGTTTTGCAGATGCACGCGCAAGGTGCGGATATGATAGACATAGGCGGCGAATCGACGCGTCCCGGCGCTGAGCCTGTTTCGGCGGACGAACAAATAAAGCGGGTAATCCCTGTCATTACTGAAATTAGACGCCATAGCAGTATTTTGCTCAGTATAGACACGCGCTTAAGCGAAGTTGCGGAGGCGGCTTTGAATGCGGGTGCTAACGTCATTAACGATGTCTCAGCCGGACGGCATGACCCTGCAATTTTACGCGTAGCTGCTTTAGCTGAAGCGCCTATCGTGCTAATGCACAGCCGCGAAACGCCAAAAACCATGCAAGACCATCCGTTTTATGAAGATGTGTTACACGAAGTCATCACAGAATTGCGCGAGCGTATTAATGCCGCATTAGACGCTGGGATTAGACCTGATCATATTGTGCTTGATCCAGGTATTGGTTTTGCTAAGCGCAAACAAGACAACCTAACGCTGCTCGCAGGTTTAGAGCAACTTACTGCCTTAGGTTATCCTGTGTTACTCGGTACGAGCCGTAAACGTTTTATGGGCAGTATCTGCCCAGTGCATGAGCCTAGCGAATTAGTTACCGCCACTGCGGTCACCACCGCGTTAGGCGTCATGGCAGGTGTTAAATTATTTCGCGTGCATGATATTGTACAAAACCGCCATGCCGCCGATGTCGCATGGGCGATTAAGCATTGTCAGGATTAAAAGCCTACGCGATAACGCCTAAAAGTAATGCCACTCATCATAATCATGCTCATATCTGCTCTTTAGGCTAGCATTTGCAATGCCTAACATCTAGGACAAATTGTCGCGCGGCAATTTGTCATCTGGTCGTACAGAGTGTGATTTGTTAGATTTAACGCGCTTAGCAAGTTTGCTTAGCCTCTTCCTTTATCTAGTCTTTACGGAGCTTGTATGAACAGAAAACATGTTTTTATCTTAGCATCTATTGCTGCGCTGATGTTCAGTGCTATTGCCGTTTCTAGCCAAAACAATGACAGCAAAGATGACGCAAAGTCCGTCGCCTGGTACGTCGCTAATCTTCAAGATGCGAATGCACAAAACCAACAATGTTTTGATAATCCTGCGATTAGAAATGAACCCAATTGTCTCAACTCACGTCGCGCATTAGAAATTAGCTTCAAAAATGGTAGCTACACAGGTTCTCGGTTGAATTGAGCTAAAAAAAGACTTACCAATAAACAAGCTAGTTCGATACGCTTTAATAAAACCCAATAGATTGGCACGCTTTAGAAAGTCTAAGTTAAACACGCGCTTCTTCAATGGCTAACATGAAGAAGCGCTGTGTATTTTAGATAATCTATGCATGGCAACTCATTTTTGTAACTATGACACAAAAACACACTGTCTTAGTTAAAGCATAAACACCTACACTAATAACGGGTAAAATACTCGCTAATCACACCGTTTCACCCTAGTTATTAGGATTTAGCTCATGAACTTACTGCACGGCGTTTGTTGCTTGCTGTTGATTAACAGCTTACCCGCATTGGCTAGCCCAGCCGTTAACAATAATCAACTGCAAGACTCGACTTGCACGCATCCTCTCGATCCACTCACGCGCGCGGAAATCGCCCAAGCGGTTGAACGGGTTAAAGCGTATAAACCACTTAAAAATGCGTTTTATCCGACGGTAGTGTTAAACGAACCGCCCAAACATGAATTACTCGCCTACCAGCCCGGCTTAAACTATAGGCGTGAAGCGTTCGTTGATGTGTTTGATAGCGCTAATAATGCGTTATACCAGGCACTGGTTGATTTAAAAGCCGATAAAGTGGTTAGGTTCGAGCAATTACCTGAAGGCACACAGCCGCCTGTGTATGACAACGAATATGACGTCGTTCCTAACATCATCAAGCAAGATCGAGCCTGGCAAGAGGCTATGAAAAAACGCGGCATTAACCCTGAGCAAGTCTATTTAGATGTTTGGTCAGGTGGGCATTTGCCGATTAGCGTTGATCGTGACGGTCATAAGGTCAAACCCGGCACGCGTATTTTACGCGTACTGTCTTTTTTTCGTGGCTCAGACAATCAACCCAATCCTTATGACAGGCCGATTGAAGGGGTTGTCGTGGCTGTCGATATGAATCAATTAAAAGTATTACAAGTCACTGACACGGTCGTCGCGCCAGTATCGAGTTATAACGGTGATGATACTAACATTACGCAACCAGCCATGAAGCCGATTCATGTTTCGCAACCTGAAGGCAAAAATTATCACGTCTGTGGTCATGAAATTCATTGGCAAAACTGGCATTTCCGCTATGCACTGCATCCGCGTGATGGTTTAGTGTTGTATAACATTCGCTATCGATACCAAGATCGCGACCGGCCTATCGCGCATCGTTTATCGTTAACCGAAATTTATGTGCCTTATGGCATACCCGATAGTAATTGGTTATGGCGTAGTGCTTTCGACGTCGGTGAATACGGCATGGGCCGCTTTGTTAACCCATTAATATCTAAAGTCGATGTACCTGATAACACTGAATTCTTTTCTGCTGAATTGGCGGATGACCAAGGTGGCACTAAGATTTACCAGAATGCCGTAGGTCTGTATGAGCGTTACTCAGGTCTGTTATGGAAGCGCGTAGACCCTGAATCAGAAGTACAACAAGCGAATGCGGCGGTGGAACTCGTGTTAACGTCAAACTCATGGATAGGTAATTATATTTATGGCATTCACTATATTTTTCAACTTAACGGCGCGCTAGAAATACGCGTTGATGCCACAGGCACTACGCTCAATCAAGGCATTAATCATTTAGCCGACGGTAATCGCTACGGTCATGTCGTCGATCAAGCCCCAGCCGTTACAGGCGGTATGGCATTAGTCGCTGCTCCGAATCACCAGCATTTTTTTAATTTCCGCGCCGATTTGGATATTGATGGTGTGAACAACCGCATTTATCAAAGCGATGTAAAACCTGAGCCGAATGTCTCAAGCAATGCCTTTGCCAGTCATGACCGTTTAGTCGAACGCGAAACCGCAGTCGATTTAGACTTAAATCAAGCGCGTAGCTGGAAAATTGCCAGTAGCCATAGCGGCCATAATTTAACCACGGTAACAGGTTATACGTTAACCTTAGGCGATACCGCAATGCCGTATGCTACAACTCAATTTCCCGCTAGGCAGCGGGCAGGCTTTGTCGAACATCCGTTATGGCTTACCCAATATAAAGATTACGAGCACTACGCTACCGGCGCTTATCCCAACCAAGCCCCACCAGGTCAAGGGCTACCTGCGTATACTGGAAATGAAAGCTTAGTCGATAAAGATGCGGTATTATGGATTACAGCCGGATTAACCCATATCCCTGATGTTGAACAGTATCCGGTAATGAATACTGAAACGCTTAAAGTGTTACGGCTTAGCCCTTTTGGTTTTTTTAGGCGCAATCCAGCATTAACACTGCAATAATCCCTCTGTAGGACAACCGTGGAGCGTGTTATGTTTGAAACTATCTGGATTTGGGCAATACTCAGCGCAGCTTTATTAGCCATGGAGCTGTTAAGCGGTACTTTTTACCTGCTCTGGTTTGGCATTGGCGCTGGTCTGGTCGCGCTCACATTATGGCTAGCGCCTAACACTTCATTAGCCTTACAACTGGCTTTATTTACGCTTTTTTCGGTAATCGCACTGACGCTATGGCTGAGATTTTATAAAAAACAAGCGAAAAGCTCTAAAGTAGGCCAATCCCACGATGACACCTTAGGTAGAATCGGCATCATCACGCAACCCGTTTCGCCTGAAACAATAGGCGAGATTAGCTTCGCCATTCCAGTCATGGGCAGTAAAACCTGGATGGCTATTTCAAACGAGACGATAACATCCGGCCAACACGCCGTTATCGCTAGCATAGAAGGCAATTATCTTAACGTCCAGCTCACACACGCGGGAGAAAAACCATGAATGCTTTACTCATCATCCTTCTGATTGTCGTTGTTATTAGCGTATGGTTAGGCATACGCATTGTGCCGCAAGGTGAAGAATGGGTTGTTGAACGGTTAGGCCGATTCTCTTCCGTATTAATGCCCGGGCTTAATATCATTATTCCTTATATAGACCATGTGCGTTACAAAGTGACCACTAAAGACATCATCTTAGATGTACCTGAGCAAGAAGTCATCACGCGGGATAACGCGGTGATTCTGACCAATGCGATTGCTTTTATCAAAGTAACCAATATTGAGCGTGCGGTTTACGGGATTGAAAACTTCAGAGAAGCCATGCGCAATATGGTGCAAACCAGCTTGCGCTCTATTATCGGCGGTATGGATTTAAATGCCGCATTATCATCGCGTGACCACATCAAGGCGTCGTTAAAAGTCGCGATTGCTGATGAAGCCGTCGATTGGGGACTTACTGTTAAATCGGTTGAAATTCAAGATATTAAGCCCTCACCGAATATGCAAAAATCCATGGAAATGCAAGCCAGCGCCGAACGCGAACGTATCGCGTTAATTACCCGCTCGGAAGGTGAAAAACAAGCGATTATTCTTAATGCCGAAGCGCGTTTAGAAGCGGCTAGAAAAGATGCCGAAGCCCAAACCGTTGCCGCTGATGCCTCAGCCGAAGCCATGCGTATTCTTAACGAGGCAACGAATGGCAATGCGTATACCTTTCTACTCGCTGACCGCTATATTCAGGCCATGCAAAAACTTGCCCAATCGGCTAACGGCAAAGTGGTCGTGATGCCGGGCGACTTAGTAAATGCGGTCAAATCGATTATAGGAAAGTAAATAAATCAGCTTTATTAATTCACTCAGTTAAACGAGGTCAACACCTATGGATGAAAAATTAGTCGCTGTCGCAGTCAAAAATGATGGCAGCATAGCAAGTCATGCGGGTAGAGCTAAACACTGGCAAATTTTTATCGTCAACGACGAAGCCGAACCCCAACTGGCTTGGACGCTTGACTTAACCGAAATTGGCTGTTTACATGAATGGCATGTACGGGGCGATGGCAATCGTCACCCTTTACACACTGTCGATGTTGCAATTGCCGGGTCGGCAGGCGAAGGCGTCATACAACGCTTATTAGAACGGAATACCGAATTACTCACAACCTCAGAAACGTCGCCAGAACAAGCCATAGCGGATTATCGCTTAGGCAAACTCGCGGAGGGTTTACCTCATCATGAGCAACATTGTGCAAAAAATGAATCATAGTTACTTAATCTAATAAGCAGGAGGTTTTTCTATGCGGCTTATTTGTGTACTCGTACTGCTTCTAATCACGGTGCTTGAAATTGGCCCTATCCCGATTACAGGTTTATTGTTAATTTGGGTTGTGTTATTTAGGCCCCGCTGGTTTTATAATCTAGTCATGAAAATTTATCGTTGAGAATTATTGGCGGATACTTCATGTTTCTGTCATCACACCATAGGAGGCTACTTTCACAGGAGATTTTATGGAGAAACACTTAATACGCTACTTAGCTTTATTGGCCTTAATGACTTATGCCCTATTAATACAAGCCGATAGCTTACCACCCGAGTTTGTCTACTTAGATGAACAGATTCCAAACTTACGCCTAGAAATGAACTATGCTACTAGCCAAAATTTCATAGGCAAACCGATTACTGGCTATATCAAACCACGCGCGATATTAACCCGGCAAGCGGCGCAAGCCTTAGCAAAAGTTCAGCAAGAACTGGCAAAATTCGGCTTAGGCTTAAAAATCCATGATGCTTATAGACCTCAGCAAGCCGTTGATGAATTTGCGCGTTGGGCTAATGACCCTAGCGATAACAAAATGAAATATCGTTATTACCCCAGTATCGATAAAGCCAGATTATTTGAACTAGGCTATATTGCTGCCCGTTCAGGCCATAGCCGAGGCAGTACCGTGGATTTAACCTTAGTGACATTAAACGATGGTGAGAATTTAGACATGGGCGGTATTTTTGATTTTTTCGGTCCAGAATCGTCGCCTGATGCGACAGAACCTACCGCCGCACAGCGTGGTCATCGTTTGCTACTACAATTAATCATGACCAAATATGGCTTTAAACCTTATCCGCAAGAATGGTGGCATTTCACGCTAGTGAATGAGCCTTTTCCCGACACTTATTTTAATTTCCTGGTGCAATAATATGTTTTATCAACGCTTAGCTTTATGTTTAGTGCTTAGTTTACTCATTTTGCCTGTACACGCTGAAACCATCACGACACCCACCTGTAATAAAGATGAGCCTAATAATACTTGTGCGGCGGCGGAAACTACTGAACCTGAAACTAAAGAGACACCCGCCAAACCTACGCTTAGCTGTGACCGTTTAACAGCAACCGAGCAAGTATTAACCTTAATAGCCCAACGCTTAGCGCTTGCTAACGATGTTGCCGGTTATAAATGGCGTACTAAAACGCAAGTCGAAGATTTAACCCGGGAACAAGCGATTATTGAACGTATTAGCACACAGGCAGAACAAGCCGGGTTAAGCGCCGAATTTGCTAAGCGCTTTGCTAGCGCACAAATCGATGCCTCTAAACAAATCCAAACAGAGTTGCTTAACCGTTGGCAGCAATTTCCACCGAAAACCTTATCAGCACCGGATTTAAGAACCATCACACGACCTAAGCTTGATAAAATCACAACTGATTTAATAGCCGCCGTCGTTAACGCTAATCCAGAGCTAAAAACCTGTACAAGCCAAGCAACGCAATTAATCACGACCTATGCGGATAGCCACCAACTCGATGCAACCAGCTTTGCTACCGCTGTACAACCGTTATTAGAGCCACCCAAATAACCTAAGGCGGCTCTGTTTCAACTCATTGCGCTAATTCATAGCCGTATTTTTTAATAATGGCCTGAGCCGGTGCCGATTTTAAATAATTGAGCAACGCGATTGCGGCTGGATTTTGCTCGCCGAGTTTTAATAACACCGCATCTTGACGTAAGGGCGCATGATACTCAGCCGGAACAACCCAAGCCGAACCCTGAGTGACTTTGCCATTTTCAATGACTTGCGCTAGGCCAATAAAACCTAGTTCGGCATTACCGCTGCTAATAAACTGTTGCGCTTGTGCGATATTCTCACCTTGCACTAAACGAGGTTTTACTGCATCGGCAACGCCTAGCTTTTGCAACACTTCCATCGCGGCAACACCATAAGGTGCAAGCTTTGGCGCAGCTATCGCTAAGTGCTTAAACGTACCATTTTTTAATATCGCGCCTTCAGCATCGACATAACCCGGCTGCGCAGACCATAACACTAATGTGCCTATCGCATAAGTAAAACGGCTGCCTGCAACGGCTAAGCCGTCTTTTTCAAGCTTCTCAGGTTTTTCACTATCGGCGGATAAAAACACTTCAAACGGCGCGCCATTTTCAAATTGAGACACAAATTTACCTGATGCACCAAACGATAATTTAGCTTGATGCCCGGTTGCTTTGCTAAATTCTGCCGCAATGTCTTCCATAGGCTTAGTAAAATTAGACGCGACCGCAACTAACGTCGTTTCCGCTTGCGCTGAAAAAGCCCAGGCCAATAAGACACTTAACAATAATTTATTCATAAAAAAGTCTCCGAGTTAAAAGCGTAATTGGCTTTGCACATAAAAATAATCTATATCACCGCCTTGAGGCGCGTTAGGTGCATTTCTGGCGAACTCACCTTTAAACAAATGCGTCCAACCTGATTCAAGATTAAGACTACTATTCACATCCCAGCGAGCCATCAGCTCTAACTGGTGACCTACAAAACTATCGGTATTACCGGTTTTGTCACGCAAACCTGATGTCGTCCAGCTGTCTTTACCTTCAGCTAACCAAAAAAAGCGATGACTAATGCTGGCTTGTACATCCGAACGCGGCGCTACGGCGATACGGTAGCCGGGGGTATTGATATTACTGCGCGCAAATGCGCCGTAAATACCGGTAGGCCCGTATTCCCAACGCCGGGCGCCAAACAAGGTATCAAAGCGTTGATCGGATTTATCATTAGGGTCTTCATCGCCGCTGGCATAGTCATATTCCAGTGCGACACGCGGCGACCACGGTAAGCTAAAGGTGTAGCCAGCATCAGCATGTTGTGCCCACGCTTCATGGGTTAAATTCTCTGCATCTGTCGGTGCTGTGGTGGCGCGTACCGTACCTAGCTGCCCTATGGTTTCTAATTGGAAGTCAAATTGGCCTTTACTCGGTTTCATATAAACCCGCACGCCCGGCGTAAAATAGCGGCGGTTACGGGTTTGACTACGGTCATCACGATCACCTTCGTCTAAATGATATAAATACACTTCACCTGATACATTTGGAATGAAGTCATACAATTCAAGAAAACCACCCGAAAACCACGTATTTGATTCAGGCTCGTCAAAACGATGCTCGTCATTGAGTAATTGCTCAGAAACATTAGGATAACGACCAACAGGCATGGTAATAAACGCATTGAATTGCCAGTTGTTGTAATCTAAAACACGCACCCTAAGCCCATCAAAGCTATTAATCGTGTTACGAAACGCATTACGCGCGACTAACCGACGACTACCCAAATTTAATGTTTGTCGGCCTGCAATGACTTCTACACCTAAGCCGCTGTATAAAAAATTTTGTTTAGCCCAAGCTAAATAACCTTGAATAAAGTCAGCTTCATCGACATGCGTTGTATTAAGCCCTGTGCCTTCATCAGAGCCCATTTGCCTAGCATCTAAAAACTCGGCCCCTAGACGAAAATTGTTGGCATGAGCTTCTAGCCAAACATCAAGC
>CAWUNX010000051.1:0-13192 GCA_963923905.1 uncultured Methylocucumis sp. | reverse complement strand
ATCAATGCCAAACTTCAAACATTTTTTATGAATTGTTGGGAAGTGATGCAAGATAAAGCTTTCCGGTTTATGGCTAATATCTAAATACACGCAATCTATACCACGCTTTTTAATTTCGTGGTCTATCGCTCTTGCGACTATATCACGTGGCGCTAGCTCTGCCCTTGCATCAAAGTTAGCCATAAAAGGCGTGCCATCAGGCAAAACTAAGCGACCGCCTTCTCCTCGCACCGCTTCAGTAATTAAAAACGACTGCGCTTTAGGATGATACAAACAGGTCGGATGGAATTGCATAAACTCCATGTTACTGACACGACAGCCTGCACGCCACGCCAACGCGATGCCATCGCCGGTCGCACATTGCGGATTCGTGCTGTATAAATACACTTTACTGGCTCCGCCGGTTGCTAACACAACAACTTTAGCCAGCATGGTCTTAACTTTTTGTAGTTGCGTATCTAACACATACGCACCGACAATCGTTTTACCGACCGGTGTTGCGGATGTGGTAATTAACTCAACGACATTATGATGTTCAAATAGAATAATATTGGGATGTTCTTTCGCTCTATCAATCAGTGACAACGACACCGCTTTGCCTGTTGCGTCAGCAGTATGTACAATGCGTCTATGCGAATGGCCGCCTTCACGATTTAAATGTAAGACTTTTTCACCCGATTCTGATAGCTCTTCGGTAAACGCTACGCCTTGCGCTCTTAACCATTGAATCGAACTTTTACCGTGCATCACTGTCAGTCTGACAATTTCTGGGTTACATAAGCCTGCACCTGCATCTAATGTATCATCGATATGCGATTCTATCGAATCCTGCTCATCAAATACGGCGGAAATACCGCCTTGAGCGTAATAAGTACTGCCTGCCGTCAAGGCAAATTTGGAAAGAACGGCAACCTTAAGAGAACATGCAGCTAGTTTCAGTGCTAAACTCAGACCGGCACAACCGCTGCCGACTATAAGCACATCAAAGTTTTCAGAATATGACATAACAGTAGAAAATTGTACCATCGCCGATAGTGGCTTAGTTTGAATAGATTGGCGATAATACCGCTTTTTAAAGCAGTAACACAATTGTGTCTAAAGAACTTATCTTGTTTAATCCTGTCTACCCCACACAATATTAAAGAGCATTAGTGAACAGTAAAACCAGGACTAGTGAACAACTCGATGATGAGCTGGTGTCGCGCGTACAGCAAGGCGACAAAAAAGCTTATGATTTATTGGTCATTAAATACCAACATAAGATTATCCAACTGGTCAATCGATACCTTAAAGACCCTAGCGAAGCACAAGATGTTGCGCAAGAAACCTTTATTAAGGCTTATAAGGCGATAGGCAGCTTTAGAGGGGAGTCCGCATTTTATACCTGGCTTTATCGTATCGCGATTAATACTGCGAAAAATTATTTACTCTCCAGAGCTCGCAGGAATACTAATGCAGAACTCGATATTGATGATGCTGAGGCGATAGAAAATGCGCCTCAACTACAAGGCTTAGAAACCCCTGAACGATTATTAGTCAACCAGGATATTGTTGAAACAATTCAGGCAACAATTGACGCATTACCTGAGGAAATGCGCACAGCTATTATGTTACGCGAATTTGATGGCTTAAGTTATGAAGAAATTGCGATAGCTATGGACTGTCCAGTAGGTACGGTTAGGTCGCGAATCTTTAGAGCACGTGAAGCCATTAATAGTCAATTAACCCCTTTGCTCGAACACGGTGATTTTCGATGAATAACACGTTACATCAAAAAATTTCTCAGTTTCTTGATAATGATTTGGCAGACCCAGAAGCCTTAGAGTTGCTACAAGCGATACATTCCGATAATGCACTCAATCAAACGTATCAACATTACGCGCTAATTAGTCAAGTCATTAAGACAGGCGACTATATTCCAGTCAAACCGGATTTTGCCGCACAAATCTCGGCCCGAATTGAACAAGAACCTTACCACTTCAACCCAAGTCTCAAAAAATCAGCACCTAGCCGCTATCGATGGTATGCCGTAGCTGCATCGGTACTCGCACTTAGTGTATTAGTGGTCAACTATGATAAACAACTTACCCCCACATCTCATCAAGCCTCAATGCTAAGCATGAGCAAACCGACGCCTCCCCCTCCGACTAAGACCGCCTCGCAATTAGCCCAAAATCAGCCACAAAAACCGTTAAACAAACGTATAAACGATTATTTACAAGCCCACAACAATAGCGTTTACACCAGCGGCGAAACCAATACAGCAGCTTCTTTAACCAGCGTAACCTCATATAATCAGAAATGAGTGTAGGCAAATACTATCTCTTAGTTTTTTTACTGTCAGTGACAGTATCCGCAACAGCAACCGAACCAGCGCACTTAGAAACCGAAACCACCTCACCTGCCAAAGCACTACTCAGCAAGATGCTTCATGCAATGGCAACCTTAAACTATCAGGGGACGGTAGCGTTTTTAAAAAATGGCAAGCTTGAGCCCATGAAATATTTTCATGCAGCGAAACAAGGCGCTGAGCAAGAGCGCTTGTTGTCTCTGAACTCGCCTATGCGGGAAATTATTAGAGATGCAGGCAAAGTAAGTTGCTTTTACAAAACAACCGAACAACTTGTGGTTGACTATAGACCTTTTGAGCGCTCGTTTTTACTGGATTTACCTGATAACCTTAATGAGCTAGATGCCCTTTATCAAATCGAATTGTTGCCTGATGAAGATGTTGCTATGCTGCCGGTACATGTCATTTTGATAAAACCTAAAGACACGCTGAGGTATAGCCACAAAATATGGCTAAGCAAGCAGCAATTGCTACCGTTAAAAGTTTCCGTATATGATGAACAGGGCGAAGTTCTGGAACAAATGGTTTTTACCGAATTACATGTGTTTCCGGATTTACCGTTTGTCAGTGTTAACAAACCTGACCCTAACAATCCGGTGCAACAAACTTACGCGTTACAAGCACAATCATCTGAACACGCAGGATTTTACCTCAAGGAAATGCCGAAAGGCTTTAAAGAGGTCTTTTTTACCCGTAGACCCATGCACAATTCAGAACAACCGGTAGATCACTTGCTGTTAAGCGACGGACTCGCCTCGGTATCGGTTTATATGGAGCCTATTAACCCACAAATCAATAATGCGCGTAACGACGAAGAACATGTGGATTCGGTCGGAGCTATTCATTTTTATAGCCGCCATATCAATGATTATGAATTAACTGTGATGGGGGAAGTGCCCTCCGCAACGGTCAAATTAATCGCTGAAGGTATTGTGTTGCGCGCACCCAACAAACCATAAAAAGACTACACACTTTAGTAAGGACAGGGTATTTAGGAAGCAGGTGCTGCCACCAAGCCTACAGGGATGTATTCACAGCATCCTGCACTTTGAATACCCTGTCCCGACTTACGTTGGTAGCCGATAAAAAGCAGTAAACCCTACAAGCTCATCATTAATAAGGAGATTTTATGCTCAACACCCTGAGATATGGCATGTTTATGCTATATGCTTTTTCCGCCTTAACTTACGCGCAATTGCCTGATTTTACTGAAATGGTTAAAACCAATGGGGTCGCAGTGGTTAACATTAGTACCACGCAAAAACCCAAGCTGCGTAGTAATAAACCACCTATGCCTCAACAGCAATTGCCGGATAATATACCACCCGAAATGGAAGAGTTTTTCAAACATTTCTACGATAACCCTTATGGTGGTGGCGATGGCGGCGGAGATGAAGACGACGATGGCTTTGGCTCAGGCGAAGCACAATCATTAGGTTCTGGCTTTATTATTTCCGATGATGGTTATGTATTAACCAACCATCATGTGGTCAAAGACGCTGACGAAATTGTCGTCAAGCTCACCGATAGACGTGAACTTGTCGCCAAACTAATTGGCTCAGATGCACGCACTGATATTGCGTTACTGAAATTAGATGCCAATCATTTACCCAGTGTCCATATTGGCTCACCACAAGAATTGCAAGTTGGTGAATGGGTATTAGCGATTGGCTCACCGTTTGGTTTTGAGCAAAGCGTAACAGCAGGTATTGTCAGCGCCAAAGGCCGTAATTTACCTGGCGGCAACTATGTACCGTTTATCCAAACCGATGTTGCAATAAATCCAGGTAATTCTGGTGGCCCTTTATTTAATATGAAAGGCGAAGTGGTAGGCATAAACTCGCAAATCTATAGCCGTACCGGTGGCTTTATGGGCTTATCGTTTTCTATTCCGATGGATGTCGCGATGAACATCGTCGATCAAATCAAAGATCATGGCAAAGCTGATCACGGTTGGTTAGGCGTACAAATTCAAGACGTCACGCGTGAATTAGCCGAGTCCTTTGGTATGAAAAAACCGCAAGGCGCGCTAGTATCAAAAGTTATGCCTAATAGCCCTGCAGAAAAAGCCGCCTTACAAATCGGCGATATTATTATCGAATTTAATGGTCACAGCATCGATAAATCAAGTGATTTACCGCCTTTAGTCGGTATGACGCCTATTAATGAAACGGGTACTTTGAAACTATTAAGACAAGGTGATGAAAAAACCGTTACCTTTAAAATTGGCTTGTTACCCGAACAAGACAAACAACTTGCATCAGCCGAAGAAAAAGCCAAACCGATTAACAAACTCGGCATTCGTGTTGCTGAATTAACCTCAGAACAACGCGATAACTTAGAGCTTTCTCATGGCGGCGTATTAGTTCAAGACGTCAGCAATGGCCCAGGCAAAGAAGCGGGTATTATGCGTGGCGATGTAATTTTACGCATACAAAATAAAGTCGTGAACAGTCTGCACGATTTTGACAAGATTATTGAAGGTTTACCAACCGGAAAATCAATCGCGGTATTAATCCAGCGTCGAGGCAACCCCGCTTTCCTAGCGTTAAAAATCGATAAATAAGCACTTTATCGGGGTAAAACTAAGATTGTTTTACCCCGACTTTAAAATAGCTTTAAACCGACAACGCTGTTGGCCCTTGCACATCATCAGGGTCACCTTCATAAGGCGTCGCATAACTGCAGTCTTTTTGCGGACAGGCTTTTTCCGTACCGTTACGTTTAGTCGTCTTAAGCGTCAAAATAGGCCAATGACAATGCGGACAAGCTTCTTTTATCGGTGCATTCCATACCGCATAAGAGCATTTTGGGTAGGTTGAGCACGAATAAAACACCTTGCCATTTCTGGATTTTCGCTTCAACAAACTGCCTGACTGACATGATGGACACGTTACGCCGGTATCTTGCGGCTTTTCCAATGGCTCAATGTATTTACACTTAGGATAACCGCTACACCCGATAAACTTACCATAACGCCCAGCTTTAATCACTAAAGGCGACGCGCATTCTGGGCATTGCCTACCTTCAACCACATCGACGTCTTCACTCGCCGTCGTGTCTTCATGCAAATTACGCGTATAAGAGCAATCAGGATAACGCGTACAGCCAATAAAACGACCATTGCGGCCTAAACGAATGGACAGCGGGCTAGCGCATTCTGGACACTTCTCATCAATAGCTTCTTGGGTAACGTCTTTACGCTGTACACTTTCTTCTTTTTCATGAATCAGCGTAGTAAACGGATTCCAAAACTCATGCATTAATGGAACCCATTCCCGCTCACCGCGTGACACCGCATCTAAATCATCTTCTAAATTTGCAGTAAAATCATAGTCAACATATTTAGTGAAATGCTCAGTCAAAAATTTATTGACGATACGACCGACATCGGTGGGATAAAAGCGTTTATTATCCAACGTCACATATTCCCGGTTTTGCAAGGTCGAAATAATCGTTGCATACGTCGAAGGACGACCTATGCCATGTTCTTCCAACGATTTCACCAAACTGGCTTCACCATAACGTGGCGGTGGCTCAGTAAAATGTTGTGCGGCAATAATATCCGTTAAGGCCACGCGGCTGCCTTCTTGCATCAGCGGTAGAAAGCTCTCTTTATCATCGCCCTCATGACTGTCGTCTTTACCTTCTAAATAAACCGTCATAAAACCTGGGTCAATAATCGTTGAGCCCGTTGCTCTGAAGACATGTTGCTCCGAGCCACACATCAAATCAACCGTAATCCGCTCTAATGTAGCGTGTAGCATTTGGCAGGCAATCGTACGCTTCCAAATCAATTCATACAGTTTAAATTGCTCGTCGCTAAGGTAGCGCTTAATGTTAGCGGGAAGCCTTTTAATCGAGGTAGGTCTAATCGCCTCATGCGCTTCTTGGGCATTTTTCGATTTTGTCTTAAACGCTCTAGGTTCTTTCGGCACATTATGTGCGCCATAGACCTCGGCAATCAGCGTACGCATCTCTTCTACGGCATCGACCGATAAGTTAACCGAATCGGTACGCATATAGGTAATCAAACCCTCGGTTTCACCGCCAATATCAATGCCTTCATAAAGCTGTTGTGCGACCATCATCGTCCGCTTAGTCGTAAAGCCTAATTTACGCGCCGCTTCTTGCTGTAATGTTGAGGTAATAAAAGGGGGAGCTGGATTACGCTTTTGTAATTTTTTTTCTAATTTAGCAACCGTTAAAAAGCCATTAGCGGCTTTTAATAAAGTATCCCTAGCTTCATGAGCGACAACCTCTGTTGCCAGTGTAAATTGGGCTATTTTCTCGCCATTATAATGCGTTAACTTTGCTTTAAAGTTTTGTCCTTGCTCGGCGAGCAGTGCATCTATCGTCCAATATTCCTGCGATTTAAAGGCTTCAATGGCTAATTCGCGTTCAACAATCATGCGTAATGCCGGACTTTGTACGCGTCCCGCCGATAAGCCACGCCGAATTTTTTTCCATAATAACGGCGATAAATTAAACCCGACTAGATAATCTAAAGCTCTTCGGGCTTGCTGAGCATTAATTAAATTAATGGCTAATTGCTCAGGATGAGCAATAGCTTCAGTCACCGCTTTTTTGGTAATTTCATGAAAAACAATTCTATGAACGCCTTTGTTTTTCAACAATTTTTTTTCATTCAGCAACTCATATAAATGCCAAGAAATCGCTTCACCTTCTCGGTCCGGGTCAGTCGCCAAATATAAGTTATCGGCTTGCTTGAGCGCTTTAGTAATCGCTTGCACATGCTTCATATTGCGCTCAATCACTTCATATTTCATTGCAAAGTCATGACTAGGATCAACCGCCCCTTCTTTAGGCACTAAATCGCGCACATGACCATAAGAGGCTAAAACCTGAAAATCTTTGCCCAAATATTTTTCTATGGTTTTTGCCTTTGCCGGTGATTCTACGATAACAAGATTTTTACTCATTCAACTTAACCAAACTCAATAACACACTGATTAATTAAGATAAACAGGCACTAAGTCATAAATCAAATCTTCCATTCTGGAAAATGCAATTTCTTCATCAGGTTGACTTAATAACACCATTAAGACAATCCATTTAAGTTTATCAATAGAAATTTCTTCATTTTCCAATGCCATCGCTCTATCTATCACAATCTCGCGATTCGCTGACGATAAAATTCCGCTATGCTCTAAAAACATAATGAAACCGCAACACTCGACATCTAGCTTAGATTTTTCCTCAACGCTAAAAATACGAAATGAATTCGGCACCGTGGTGGTGATTGCCCTCTGCCAGCTTAGTGATTCTAACCAATCGAACGCTTTATTGACTTCACCTGAGTTAAATCCGGCTTCTTCTAATTCGCTCTTAATCACATCGCTATCCGGCAACATATCCACCTCGTCTTCCATATAGTTCTCAAACAAATACATTAAAACATCAAAAATATTTTCTTTCATAGGCCGTTAAGTTTATTTAGTTCGAATATAACAACCAGCTGCGGTCGCTTCAATATAGCCTTGTAACTCTAAAATGAGTAGTGTCGAAGAAATCTCTTCAACCGATAAACCGGAATTTTGCACTAAAGTATCTATGGAAGTTGGGCTGAACATGACTAGATTCAATATGGTTTGCTGCTCCAGGTCAAGCTTTGATTGCGTGGAATCGGCATAAAATTCTTCATCTATTTGATTAAATTGACCTAATTCTTCAACAATATCATTAGTGGTCTCAACTAACTTAGCGCCTTCGCGAATCAAAGCATTACATCCTCTTGCTAAAGGATTATGAATAGAACCTGGAATAGCAAACACTTCGCGATTTTGTTCTAAGGCTAACCTTGCCGTAATTAACGAACCACTTTGTTTAGCAGCCTCTACCACGAGTAACCCTATGCTTAAGCCACTGATAATACGGTTTCGCCTTGGAAAATGATTGGCTTTCGCCAATGTTCCTGGCGGAAACTCGGACACTAACGCGCCCGATTCAATAATGGCTAAGGCTAACTCTTTATGCTGCGCAGGATAAACTCGGTCTAGCCCTGTACCAGCTACCGCTATCGTCACCCCTTGACCCTCTAATGCCCCTTGGTGACTCGCCGCATCGATACCTAATGCTAAGCCACTCGTAATTGCAAAACCTAAGCGGGCTAACGTACGCGCAAAGCTATAAGCAGTCTCTTTGCCTAACGTGGAAGGATTACGACTACCCACCATCGCAAGCTGCGGCAACGATAATACATTGGCATGACCGCGCACAAATAAAACCGGTGGAGGGTCAGCGATTTGCTTGAGTAGCTCAGGGTAATCGGCATCGCTTATCGTCAGTGCTAACTGATTGGGCTGTGCTAACCAAGCTAAGTCATTGTCAACGGTTTGCCAATCAGGAGCTTTTATCGCGCTAATGCTTTGGGGCTTTAAACCCAGCGCAGCTAATGATGAAGCGGATTCAGCAAATAACTGCGCGGGTGAATGAGTAGCAAGAAGCTTTAGAAAAGTGCGAGAACCGACGCCTGGTGTGCGCAATAACGCTAACCAGAATTTGATGTCGGCCTGGGTATCGATTGCTTGGCTCAGGGGGTTTGGACTCTATCTAAGACATGAATAGCTTGCGATGCCTTCATAACTAACGCGTAACTGACACGCTCAAAAGGCCTGAACACCATCACAACACCAGCAAGCTCATTAGGTAACTTAACCACTTCATTCGTTGTTTTACTATAAATATCAACGATTGCTTTACCGTCTTGATACACTTCTAACACATGACCAATACGCAGCCCATCTCTAAGTCCCTTGTCTAATACGACAATATTATTAGTGCCAATTTGCGAAACACCATCTAACACGCTAATGATTCTGCCATTAATTTTTTTATCGGGCGCTTTGGGAAAATAATTCAGCGTAATTTCTTCCTCCAGCTTAGGCATGACTTTATCGCCTAAGCGCAACTCGCTCGCCGATTTTTTAATTAGCATGGTTGCGGGATCGCCGGGTTTAATTAACGTCGCATCAGCAATATATTCAGCTTCGTAGCCTAATATTTCCCCCGTCTCTGGACTCACAAACGTATCACCACCACGATAAACGGTAAACGCAGGATTTCTGGCCGACAGTATTGAACGCACATAAATTTTATCGCCTACGCCAGCAATTACATGCTCACCTGCGACCGACACGATATAAGGTGACATTGCTAACTCTCTTGGGTCAACAACTCTTGGCGACGATAAAAATTGCGCGATTTTATCCATTGGAATGACTCTAATCGCTTGCTGTAAATCCATTTCACGAATACAAGGTTTTAACTTGCCATCTTCTGGAAACGAAGTACGTCCATTAGTTAATTCCGCTTCGTGTAAAATACACGGCCCATCTTTAGGTATAGTAATTTCTACCGGCGCGCGCGTTAAGCTAAGCTGAGGCTTGCCATTCACGATAGAGAAATAAACGGTATCGCCAGGGTAAATTAAGTGCGGATTTTTAATTTGGCTGTTATAACTCCAAAGCTCGGGCCATTGCCACGGAGAAGTTAGAAACTTACCTGAGATGTCCCATAACGTATCACCTTTTACAACCGTGTAGTGTTCAGGATGATTTGGATTAATTTGTACCTCTTCAGCATTTAACGTTAAGCTAAAGCAGAGCAAACATAGCCAAGCAAAGAAATTACGAAAAGCCATAATGATTCCTACGGTGTCTTTTTGACGGCATGAATTCAAAGTTTAGACGAATTCAGATAGAATTCTAGCATTTGTTAATTATAGTGGAGAGTTTGTTGAGTATTCTAACTATTCTCGAATTTCCTGATGAGCGCTTACGCAAAAAAGCCGCTCCAGTAATAGAGGTTGACGCTAAAATCAAGCGCTTAGTCGATGACATGTTTGAAACCATGTATAAAGCGAAAGGCGTAGGGCTAGCCGCAACGCAAGTCAATGTACACCTGCGTGTTATTGTGATTGATGTCAGCGAAGAAAAAAACGCACCGCTTTGCTTCATAAACCCTGAAATTATCACAGCTAGCGGCAGTAAAGAAGCAGAAGAAGGCTGTTTATCGGTGCCAGGTTTTTATGAAAACGTAAAACGTAGCGAAGAAATTACCGTTAAAGCGTTAAATAAAAATGGTCAACCTTTTGAGCTACAAGCAAAAGAGCTGCTCGCCGTCTGTATTCAACATGAAATGGACCATTTAGAAGGTAAATTATTCGTCGATTACATTTCATCGTTAAAGCGCCAACGTATTAAAAGCAAATTGGACAAAATTCACCGGATGGAAAAAAGCCACGCATGAAAATAATTTTTGCCGGAACACCGGCGTTTGCCGTACCCAGTTTGCGCTTATTACTTAACTCGGAGCATGAGGTCTGTGCCGTTTATACCCAGCCGGATCGACCGGCAGGGCGTGGTCGGCATGTACAAATTAGTCCGGTTAAAGAGGTAGCGCTCAATGCCCATATCCCGGTATTGCAGCCAACCAGCTTTGCTAATCCTAGTGATTTTGAACAACTTGCGTCATTTCAACCTGATTTAATCATCGTCGTGGCTTATGGCATGATTTTGCCACAAAGCGTATTAGACCTGCCCAAATATGGCTGCATTAATGTGCATGGCTCATTATTGCCACGTTGGCGCGGCGCAGCACCTATTCAACGCGCTATCATGGCTGGCGATGCAGAAACTGGGGTCACTATTATGCAAATCGTGCGTAAACTTGATGCCGGTTCAATGCTGCACAAAGAAGCTTATACGATTACCGCAACCGATACGTCTAGCCATGTCCATGACCAGTTAGCAGAATTAGGCGCAATAGGTTTGGCAAAAGTCTTACCGCTAATAGAAACAGGGCGCGTCATAGCAGAACCCCAAGATGAAAACCTGGTTACTTACGCAGAAAAATTAGACAAACACGAAGCCGATATTGACTGGACGCAAGATGCAGAAACCATTGTGCGGAAAATAAGAGGCTTAAATCCTTGGCCGGTTGCGCAAACTCGCTACGCCAACAACATACTGCGCATTTGGTTAGCTGAGTGCAGTGACATCAATGTTACGCTCGCACCTGGCCAAGTCAGTTGTAATCATAAAAGCTTATTAGTAGGCACAGGCGCAGGTTTGGTAAAATTGACCGAAGTGCAACTGCCCGGCGGCAAGCGCTTACCTAGTCATGCGTTTCTTGCCGCACACCACATCGACGGAGTAACCTTCGGTTGACTACCAACACACGCTTAATCGCTGCCCGTGCTATCACACAAGTGCTTGAACACGGACACTCACTAACCGCAACCTTAGATAATTTATCGCCCCTCTCCCTATCCGCACAAGATCACGCCTTTGTTCAAGCCTTGTGTTATGGCGTTTGCCGGTATTACCACCGCTTAGACTTTATCTTAAATCAATTACTGGACAAGCCTTTAAAAGACCTAGACATCAAAGCGCTGGCTTTAGTCGGTTTGTATCAACTTAAGTTTATGCGGGTTAAACCTCATGCAGCAGTATCCGAAACCGTTTATGCGGTACGCAAAAAACCTTGGGCAAAAGCGCTGATTAATGCCTTATTAAGAAACTATTTGCGCCAACAACAAACGCTAGAGCAAAAAGCCGATAACCATCAAACAGCCGCCTTTAGCCATCCCAACTGGTTAGTAGAGCGCATACAACATGATTGGCCTGAGCAAGCAGAAACGATATTAGCGGAAAACAATCGCCAGCCACCGATGACTATTCGAGTCAACACCGCTAAAACTACGCTGCAAGACTACCTAGCACAATTAACCGAACTTACCCTACCAGCCAGCCGCATTGAGTTTTGCCCTTCGGCGCTCACGCTAGATAAGTCAGTTAATGTCGAGCAATTACCTGGCTTCAGCTTAGGATTTGCCTCAGTACAAGACAGTGCTGCGCAACTTGCCGCTGAATTATTAACCGTCAATAGTGGGCATAGAGTTTTAGATGTCTGTGCCGCGCCCGGCGGCAAAACCAGTCATATTTTGGAGTTACAACCCCAGTTAAGCGAGTTAGTCGCTATTGATATTGATGCAGCGCGAATGCAGCGGGTAGAAGCCAATCTTAAACGCTTAAACTTATCAGCAACACTGATAATTGGTGATGCATTAACACCAGAGACTTGGTGGGACAGGCAATTATTTGACAGGATTTTATTAGATGCACCTTGCTCAGCGTTAGGCGTAATTCGTCGACACCCCGATATAAAACTCTTGCGCACCGAACAAGATATAGCCAACTTAGTTGCGCTACAACAAAAACTCTTAAATACCGTATGGCCCATGCTGGCGCCAGGGGGAATTTTGCTGTATGCCACCTGCTCTATTTTAAAACAAGAAAATGAGCAGCAGATTCAAACCTTCTTAGCTCAGCACACCGACGCACAAGAATACTCATTCGAGGCGGCTTGGGGAACAGCAACGACAGTAGGACGACAAATCTTAACCGGAGACTGCGCGATGGACGGTTTTTACTATGCCAGACTACGCAAGCTATAAGCCATGCAGGCTATATCCGTATGCTAAACCACGCATCACCAATGCCCAGCGCCAAGATTATGGTTATTTTCTGGAGCTTGTTATGCGGGATGCTAACACTTAATACAAGCCATGCTGAAAACTATCATGCTCACATTGACGCTATCAGCATTCAGGCGATTAACCACGATTACTGCCTATCCGCCCAAGTGAATTATGCGCTTAGCCCTAAAGCGCTAGAAGCTTTACAAAATGGCGTGGCACTCTACTGGACGATACGGATAAAGCTGGTAACCCCCCGCGCATGGCTATGGGATGAAACTATCACCGAACTCAACTTAGGCTATCGTTTGCAATACCATGCATTATTAAACATGTACCGG
>CAWUNX010000050.1:0-13214 GCA_963923905.1 uncultured Methylocucumis sp. | reverse complement strand
AACCGAACACAGCATAGTCTTCTGGCAAATGGGTAGCTAGCGCTTGATAAGCCATGAGTTGCCCATCAGCAGCAGGTAGACAAAATAGATTTGGTGTATTCGCACCCGGCTTTAATTCGATGATACTTTGCTCGTCAGTTGACAGTTGTGACGTTAATAAGAATGCTTGCCCGGCAATAGTCGGCTGACGCATGAGGTCGATTAAATTGATATCTTTATTAAACACAGTGTTTAGCGCTGTTAGCAAGCGTAACGCTAACAGTGAATGCCCGCCCACAGCAAAAAAGTCAGCATTGATATTCGTCACCGTATAACCTAAAACGTCTGACCAAATTTTAGCGACGCGTTGCTCGTTAAGCGTGCTCGGTGCTTTTGCCTCGATGTCAGTAACTAACAACGTATGAGTCAAGTGTTGAATATCTAATTTTCCAGCCGTTGTTAGCGGTAATGAATCAACGATTTGATAAGCCGTTGGCACCATGTAATAAGGCAATTGACTGTATAAAAATGCTTGTAACGACGTAGTCTCAAGCAGTTGCTCAGTTTGCACGACTGCTAGTAAATATGTTTGTTGATTTGAGTCAGTCTGTAAAATCACTCTAGCCGTGACAACACCTGGAAAACGTATAATAGCCGCTTCAATTTCACCCGGCTCTATTCTAAAACCACGTAGCTTAATTTGCTGGTCAATCCGCCCTAAAAACTCAAGCACTCCGCCGCCACCGGCTATAAAACGGGCTTTGTCACCAGTACGATAAAGTCGTTGTTGATTAAGCGACCAAGTAAAAAAACGTTGCTCGGTTAATTCCTGGCGTTGCCAATAAGCCAACGCTAATTGACTGCCGCCTATATAAAGCTCACCGACCATGCCTTCAGGCACTAAATTTTGCTGTGCATCGAGTACAACGACTTGATAACCGGGTAAGGCTTTGCCAATCGCTATCGTCGCCGGAAAATCGCCGATAAAATCTACTGCCTGTAACGCTTGAGTAGTCGCGGTTACGGTCGCTTCGCTTGGTCCATACGCATTGATTAACATGACAGACGCTAACGCGCTTTGCGTCCATAATGTCACCGTTGCCACCGGCAACGCTTCACCACCGACAATCGCTAAGCGCAGCTTAGCCGGTTTCGCAGCAAAATCCCGGCATAATTCATAAAAATAAGCCGGGGGTAAATCCACCACACTAACCTCATAACGCGACAATACCGTATACGCTTGTTCGCTAGTCCATAGCTCATCCCCGCGCAATACCAGCGTTGCTCCCGCTAGTAAGCCCGGCAAGATTTGTTCTAATGAAGTATCAACGTGATACGACGAAAATTGCAAAATACGGTCGTTAGCAGTAAGTTGATAATGTGCGCGCATAATTTGGCAATGCTGGCTAAGCGCGGCACGGCTCATTACAACACCTTTAGGTTTACCGGTAGACCCTGACGTGTAAATGATATAAGCCGGTGCATTGTTATCAAGCACAGGCCAGGTGGTTAGTGTGGGTATTGCATCATCTACCAGTCTAGCTAAGTCTATAATAGGAACAAAGATATTAAGTTCTATAATCTTATTACGCGTGATAACAGCAGCTAACTCAGCATCGGTGATGAGCTGGGTCAAAACGGCTTCTGGATAGTCTGGCTCTAGCGGTACATACACTAAGCCAACACGCCAAAGTGCTAACATCGCAATAACGGCATCGACACCGCGCGGCACACAAACACCGATATGGGCAGTAGTGGCAAAACCTAATGTATGTAAATAACTCGCTAAAGCAATGACTTGCTCGCTGAGTTCCCAGTAACTTAAGCCGTTATATGGGGTATTGGCAACGATTAATGCAATGTGCTCCGGTGTGTGTTGCGCTTGTAATAAAACTAATTCGCTCACATCGTTAGCACTCGTTTCTACCGAACCGCCCTGCCCTAATGCCACTATGTGCTGGCACTCAGCGTCGTTTAATAAACTTACAGACTTGAGTTGAACGTCTGGCTCAGCAACCATATTGGCTAATAGCGTTTGATAAACGCTGAACATATTCTGCACAGATTCAGCACTCAACAAATCAGCGCGGTAATCAATTCTTAACCAGTGATGACTACTTTGTTCATAGATTTCTAATCCCAACCAATCCGCACCTTCTTGATGCAGGCCTTGCACAATTTCAAGCTCAGGCACGGGACATTGCGCATCAGCGGAAATGAAATTCTGATAAGCAAATGACGCTTGGTATAGCTGTGTTGTAGCATTGGTTAACGCTAATTCGCGCACCAGCCTAGGCAACGGTAACGCGCTATGGTGTAAACCTTCAAATACTAATGTTTGCAAATGATGTAACAGTGCTGTCACTGTCATCGCGTCATTGACTCGGCTTCGTAGCAGAATCATGTTGATAAAATAGCCAATCACGCTATCAAACTCTGACTCGCTTCGGCCTAACGTCGGCATCGCAATGACAATATCGTCTTGACCCGTATAGCGGTGCAGTAAATGGGCATACGCCGCTAAATAAACTGTGGCTACGCTAACACGTTGTTGTAACGCAAAGTCTTTTATCGCTTGACATAACTCCGTGCTTAAATGAATTTCTAAGCTTGCGCCAATACCGCCTTCATTGTTTTTCGTATCGTCTATGAAATAATCCATAGGCAACGCTAACCGGGTAGGCATATCAGCTAATTGTTGTTGCCAATAACCCAAGTCTGCTAAGTAGTTAGAACTAGCAAAATAGCGTTGTTGTCCATTGACAAAATCAGCATAACTTGCGCGCGGCGTTGGCGTTAATCTATTTCCTATACGAAACGCTTGGTACGCTTGCCATATATCAGCCATAAATAATGCAACAGAGCGACCATCAAAAATACTGTGATGTACCGTCACTAATACCAATGCCGCGTGTTGTTGGTCACTGATAACATACACTCGCCATAATAATGGTTCGTTTAATGTAAATGCTTGTTTAGCTAAGAGTTTTAATTGTGGTAACGAGTCTTGTAAGCTTAATGTGGTTACTTTATCGTGCTGAATTAACTGCGTTAATAACCTGTTAACGTCAGGCTGAATAACAAATATTAGCTCACCGTTTTGCTCGACTAATCTTGCGCGTAATAACTCATGTTGCTGTAGAACATAGTTTAAGGCATAGCACAACGCCTCCGGGTCGAAAGCATCGCTGATAGAAAACGCCATCGGCAAATTATAGGCGCCAGAGTCTGGTTGCAATTGTTGTAGCCACCATAAACCCGCTTGACCTTCTGATAATGGGAAATAATCGTTTTGTTGACTCTTACCTAGCTCAGCACTGCCGAGTAGAGGTGTAGTCGTTATTAATAATGCCGTTAACCGCTCAGCTTTCGTTGTTAATAAATACTGGCTTAATTCGGTTAACGTCTGATAGTCAAATAATAAGGTCTTAGGCAAACTGACTAAATCCTGCTCTAAGCGATTAGTTATCGCCATCGCCATCACAGAGTCTAATCCGTAATGTTGTAGCGGTACGTCAGGCTCTAACCGCTTCATGGGTAGCTTTAACACGTCAGAAATTACTTGAGCGAGATAGACCTGGCACGCTTCAGTTAAGTTTTGGTTGAAATCAACATTTTGATAAGGCTGTGTGCTTAATGGTTGCTGGCGAGGCGTTAAGCGATTGGCGCGTAATGAAAACCCACATATTAATACACAGATATTGCCACTAGCATCGCTGACGTCTATATCAAATTTTTGTATTTCGTCACCGGGTTGGCTAGCTTCAGAGAAGCGTAACCAAGCCCACATGGACTCGGTACATGATGCATAGATAACTACTGCATCGACAGCAAACGGTAACGCCGTCATGCCGGTTACGGATTGTTCCGGCATCGCTAAGACATAACCTATAGCGGCTTGTAACACGCCATCCATAAGGCTGGGATGTAAGCCGTAATCATTCAAGGTGTGATTCAACTCGCGTGGCAAGGCTAACTGCGCTAATACCTGATTGTCAGCTACCCATAGCTGGTGCAATGACTGTTGACCCGAACCATAACGCATACCGGTGTGGGTAAAAGCTTGGTAACAGTCTTCCGCTGTAAAATGCTGCTGGTTAATGCGTTGTTGCAACTGTGCTAATGGCAATTTATCGGGTTTTAGCGGTAGACTTTTGGTAACCCACGCTTGGCAATGAATAATGCCTGTACTATCCCCACTTACGATTTGCACCCGCGCTTTTTGCTGAGCATCCGGTGTTAAACGAATATTAATTGAGCTTGAGGCATCGCTAACAGTAAAAGGCTGTAGCCAGACCAAATCGGTAATAGTTAACACCTCATTGGACGACTCACTCAACGCTGCTGATAAGCTATAGGCGACACGCGCCATTTCCATATACGCCACGCCAGGCAGTGTAGCTATGCCTTGCACTTGATGGTCACTCAAGAAAAACTCAGACCCGGTAAATTCAGCGCTAAAACAGTATTGGCTAAACGTAGAAATATTATGTTGCACTAACGGATGTAATACTGCTTGACCAGTTTGTCGCACTAAAGCTTGTAAATCCGGCAACCAATACTTTTCTTGCGCAAATGGATATGTCGGTGCATGTATGCGTTTAGGCGTGGATTCTGGATATAAGCTTAACCAATCCATGCTAAAACCCTGCACCCATAACGCTAATAATTTTTCGTATTTACGTTTGCTTAGCCAAACAGCAACAGTGGTATGAATATCGTCATCATCGGCTAATAAGGTTAACGCAGAGTTACGCTCGTAAGCACCTACAAAAACCTGCGGCAATAGCTGGCCTGAGTGCAACCACGCACTCAATTTAGTAATAAGTTCGGCTTGATGATTGACGATTAGCGCAATTCTATACGGCATGGCTTCGCGTCCGGTTTGTAGCGTAAAAGCTAACGCGTATAAATCAAGCTCCTCATGTGTTTGGGCAAAGCCCAATACTTTCTGAGCATAGACGTGTAAACGCTCAGACGTTTTTGCTGACAATACGATGATGATAGGAATATCACCGGTAAAAGGCTGCGTTGCCGATGGATAGTCTTGTAAGATTAAATGCGCATTGGCCCCACCCGCACCAAATGACGAAATACCAGCGATTCTAGGTAAGACGTGGTCGTTGTGGATAGTCGGCTGCCAAGAGGTTAAGGTTTGATTAACGGCAAATGGCGTCGCCGCAAAATCAATATGCGGGTTTAACGGCTGAGCATGTAATGACGGGGCTAATTCACTCTGTTGCATTTGTAGCACTACTTTAGTGATAGCGGCCACGCCTGCCGCCGCCTCGCAATGGCCGATATTACTTTTTACCGAACCCATTAAACAAGTTTTACCCTGGCTTGGGTTTAAGCCGAACGCATCGGCTAACCCAGCAATTTCAATCGGGTCACCTAGCGGCGTACCGGTACCGTGTGCTTCAACATAACTCACCTGGTGTGCAAGAATACCCGCTTCTGACAAAGCTTGTTGAATCACTTCACGTTGAGCATTCGGATTCGGTACGCTATACGCATTGGTTTTGCCGCCATGATTCAACGCACTGCCTTTAATAACAGCCATAATCGCATCGCCATCAGCAATAGCATCAGCTAAGGGTTTTAATACCAACACACCCACGCCTTCGCCTGGAATATAGCCTTCACCATAAGCACCAAAGCTTTCGCAGCGACCGCGACTGGAGATAAACTGACCGGCACTCAATAATCGGTATTTATGAGGATGTAAGCTCAGATTAACACCACCGGCTAGCGCCAGCTTAGTCCGGCCCGACGCTAAGTCTCTACAGGCCAAATCAATCGCCGTTAACGAACTGGAACACATGGTATCGACAGCTAAACTAGGGCCATTAATATTTAAAATATAAGACACACGATTCGCGATACTGGCAAAGCTCCCCCCAGCCATGCCTAATGCGCTGGACTCGACAGCAATTAATGGATATTCGCTGTACATCACGCCCACATACACGCCGGTTTCACCAGGTAATGCGCGGCTACCTGGCTCAGCTTCCGGTTTTCTGCGGCAATAACCCGCATCTTCGACGGCGAGCCAAGCTTGTTGTAAGAACAAACGTTCTTGCGGGTCGATTAACTCGGCTTCTCTAGGCGAAATATTAAAAAACAACGCATCAAATTCGTCTACGCCATTGATAAAGCCACCATGACGACTATAGTGCGCGCCCCAAACGTTACGCTCTGCGCTATAAAACTCACGCCAATCCCAGCGTTCGCTAGGCACTTCGCTAATACAATCGCGGCCCGAACGTAAGTTTTGCCAAAACGCCTCTAAATCATCGGCCATAGGATAACGGCCTGATAAACCGATAATGGCAATATCTAATGCGGTCTGGGGCTGAGCCTGTTCGCGTGGCATAGGTTTAAACGCGGTTGCTAGCACTGGACGGGGCGACGTAAGCACTGCTTGACTGACGGGAGCTAGATTTATCGCTAATAATTTCAACAACGCCGGTTGATGTTCGCGCATAAAATACGCGCTTAACTCTCTGACAGTGCGATATTGGAAAAACAACGTCTTAGCTAATACGCCAAAGTGTTTTTCTAACTCGCTGGTCGCCGATAACACTAAAATCGAGTTAATGCCATAGCTGGCTAAATCTTCGCTTAAATGCACTTCATGTACCGGCAAGTCTAAAACTTCAGCGACGAACTGCTGAAAATATGCCTCAGTACGCGTGGCTAATTCGTTGTTGTTCTCAGGTTTATCTGGCTTAATGACAGATTCAGGCTTAGCGCTGGGTTTTGGCTCGCTAGACCATACCAGCGCTTGTGACACACCCGCTGCCATAATGTTGTACAACGCCGCCATGCCAAGTCGGTTGGATAACGGCAGCATACCGGTTTGTTCGCGTAACCTATTTAACAGCGATGCGTCTATTTGCATACCGCCGTTTTCCCAGTAAGGCCAGTTAATAGACACGGTTAAACCACGTTTTAAACCCGCTTGCACTTGGCGCTGTCTGTGTTCGGCATAGGCGTCAATAAACCCATTGGCGGCGGCATAATCCGCTTGACCTGGGTTACCGACCACGCTAGTCATTGATGAAAAATACACGCAAAAATCTAAATCAAAGTCTTGTAACGCGGTATCTAAATTCAATACGGCATTGACTTTAGGTGCAAACACGTCAGCAAATTCAGCTTCGGTTTTGCGTAACATAAGCTTATCGCGTACCACACCTGCGCTATGCAACACGCCATTTAACTGACCATACTGCTGCTTAAGCCAAACGGCCAGCGCTTGCACTTGCGCTAAATCAGCGAGATTAGCCTGGTAATAGTCCACTGACGCTAACGTGCGTAATTCAGATAACTTGCTTAAATCAGCCTCTGAACGTCCGACTAATACGATGCGAACATTCGGAATACGCATCGCTAATTCCCGTGCGACGACACAGCCTACCCCTCCTAATCCACCGGTTACTAAATACACCCCTTGTTGTTGCCACGGTAATGCGACAGTTGGCTGTAGGGTTATTTCGCGCCAATCTAGCGCAAAGCATTGCCCTTGTTGTAAACGTATTTCAGCCAATTCCCCATGTTGTTTCAGCGTATTAATGGTGCTAGCCAATGTATCTAGGTCTAATGCTTCAGGCGTTATTAATAACTGTGGTATTAACGCCGGATACTCTCTATGCGCGGTTTTTAATAAAGCCAACAAACCACGATAAAACCAGGTGGTGTCATCATCAGCTAAGCATAATTGTAGTAATACTGGGTCTTTCTGCGCCGACAACATGAGTTCGCGGCAATGCTGAAATACCGATAAGGCTAAGGTTAAATATGATTGTGCTGAATATTCGGTTGGCTGAATCGATAGCAGTTCGGCACCTAAACCGTTAAACAACGCTATCGGCAATGATGTTAATACGATATGGCGGCTAAATGCGGTGCTTGTTGGTGTTAAGTTAACCGGACGCCATTCCGGCACGCGCACGGTTAAGCCATTTAACTCATAGTCGTTTGATGATACCGGCGCGACTGTGGTGAAGCCTTTAATGCTTAAACACAACAAGCCTTGGTCATTAATACACTCTATATCAAATTTTTGTAGCCCAGGCGTTTGCTGCGCCGAAGGTTTCAGCCACGCCCATAACATCGTATCAAAATGACGATAAACAACGGCTTCATCCAGGGCAAATGGTAAACCTAACGGATGGCCGGTTTCAGAGTGTGTTAACACAAAACCGACAGCCGCTTGAAAAACGGCATCTAATAACGCCGGATGCATAGCGTATTGCTCAAGCGATGCTTGTGCTGATTCGGGTAAGCAAATGCGCGCTAATACTTGGTTATGGCTCACTGATAATTCGCTTAACGCTTGCATACTAGGCCCATAAATAAAGCCTTGTGCTCTAAAAAAGCCATAACACGCATCAGCCGTTAGCGTCGATGACTTATCCGTTACCACCTTCATATCAACTGTTGCAGGCTGTTCGGCGGCAAACAGCACCACACCACCTTGACAGTAAACCTCTGCAGTTTGGCTATCGAGCACCGAAAAATTAAAGCGTTGTTCACCGTTCGCCTGTAAGCGTAACTGTAGCAAGCGCTCAGTATCGCCAACGATGAATGGTTTTAACCAAACTAAATCGTTTATGACGATTAAGCTTTCAGCCGCAGGCAATAACTGTCGTATAGCCGCGCTCACCATTTCTAAATACACCGCACCGGGTAATACGTTTTGTTGGTTAATTTGATGCTGGGCTAAGAAAAATTCTGCACCGGTTAAACACGTCTGAAATGCATACGCACTTAAATCAGAAATATTTTGCTGCAGTAATGGATGACAATCATGCTTAGCTGTTGGCTTATACGTGGTGATTTCGGGTAGCCAATACCGTTTACCGGCAAACGGGTACGCAGGTAAATGCACACGTTGACGTGGTGCGTCATATAAATGCGACCACTCAACCTCGGCGCCTTTAAGCCAAGCCGTTAACAACGCTTGGCATTGATTGGCATCGTTCCATAGCGTAGGGTTTAACTCCAAAGTCCCTATTGGCGCTAAGGCATCTGAGTCTATACGATTAACCCGGCATCCGTTGGCCTTGCCGTCTAGCCAAGCTTGTAACATGCTAACGACTTGTTCTATGGAATCAGCTATAAAACCTAAACGCTGCGCCATGGCCACGCGCCCAACTTGTAAGGTATAAGCTAAATCAACTAACTCTAGCTCGTGTTGGTGCTGACGAATATGATTGAGCAAATTCAATGCTATCGTGTGTAAATGGGCTTCATCTTTAGCCGATAACACAATAAGTGCTGGATGTTTAACTGTAGTCTGGGTGGGTATCGCTAACCACTCTTGTATGATGATATGCGCATTAGAGCCACCGGCACCGAAAGACGAAATCCCGGCGCTTCTAGGCTCAGGTTTACCGTTGATTATCCGGGGTTGCCAGTCGCTTAAGGTTTGGTTGACGACAAATGGTGTCGCGGCAAAATCAATATGAGGATTTAAAGCTTGAGCATGTAATGACGGGGCAATTTGACCATGTTGTAATTGCAATAACACCTTAGTGACGGCGGCAATACCGGCAGCAGCTTCGCAATGGCCGATATTCGACTTTACCGAACCAATCGGGCAGCGTTGCTTAATTTCGCCAAACGCTTTGCTCAAGCCCGTAATTTCAATCGGATCACCTAATGGCGTACCGGTACCATGCGTTTCAACATAACTAATGGCATCGGCACTGAGACCGGCTTGAGCTAACGCTTGACTGATAACACGTTGTTGGGCATTCGGATTCGGTACGCTATATGCCTGCGTTTTACCACCATGATTAATGACACTGCTTTTAATCACGCCATAAATACTGTCACCATCGCGTAACGCATCGGACAAGCGCTTTAATACCACCACACCTACGCCTTCGCCAGGAATATAGCCGTCGCCCTCTGCGCCAAAACTATGGCAACGCCCACGCGGGGAAATAAAACCGCCGCCGCTTAACATGCTGTATTTATTCGGATGCAAGCTTAGATTCACACCACCCGCTAACGCCACGCTGATACGCGCGTGTTGCAAATCTTGGCAAGCTAAATGTATCGCGCTTAACGAGCTAGAACACATCGTGTCTACCGTCATGCTAGGGCCGTGTAAATTCAAATGGTAGGACACGCGGTTAGCAACGCCCGCGAAATTACCGACGAAGCCTATGCGCGTGTCGTCGGCAGCTTCAGAACGGCTAAATAATTGATACTCGCTATACATGACTCCGGCATAAACGCCCGCTTCGCCATCGCGTTCTAAGGCTTTAGGTGTGTAACCGGCATCTTCTAGCGCTTGCCACGCTTGTTGTAAAAACAAGCGCTCTTGGGGATCCATAAATTGAGCTTCGCGTGGCGCAATATTGAAAAACAACGGCTCAAAACAATCATAATCGTTAATAAAACCACCCCAACGGCTACTATGGCTGCCGTGTGGCTGGTTTTCATGGTGATAAAACTCGTGCCAATCCCAACGTTGCTGTGGGATTTCGCTGATAGCATCGACGCCATCGCGTAAGTTACACCAGAATTGGTTAATATCATCGGCCTTAGCATAACGACCTGATAAACCAATGATAGCAATGTCTAAAGCGGAATGGTTTGGGGTATTTGGGTAGGCCATGCGTACCCTACGCGCTGTCGGATACAAAACCTGTTCTGGTAATGCGTAGGGTTCGCTTTGTGTACCGCCTTCGCTTAATAACGCTTGTAAACGTAACGCATGAGCCTCAACAAAATACGCGCTTAATTGCGCTAAATTTTGATATTCAAAAAACAATGTCTTAGCTAATGTGCCGAAGCTTTTTTCCAGCTCACGGGTTAATTGCAGCATGATAATGGAATCAACACCCACCATTGACCAATCAGCATCAGCGCGGATTCGTTCTGGTTGAAGCTCTAATACTCCAGCAATGACTTGACGCAAAAACAATTGCGCCGCATCAAGGCTCAATTCATTGGTTTCGCTACTGATTTTGCTTAATTTTAATGGCGTGGCTGTAATGTCTGCCGCGACCATTTGCCGTACCGATAAGCCGTGAAAGCGTAGTCCTATGCGACCTTGCTCATCGCATAACACGATATGATATTGCGTCAGCGTACCGGTTGGCGATGATTGTTGCGTTAGCCATGCTTGGCTTAGTGTTAAGCTTGCATCAACACAGTCAAACTGGCTGAGCGCAAACGGCAGCCCAAGACTGAGATTGACACCAGACTGAGCTTGACTATACGAAAAGCCGATAAGTGCTTGTAAAGCCGAATCCAATAAACCATAAGCACTTAGCGTTTGTGATAACTGCGCTAACACGCCAGAGTCATAAATGCTGAGCTGTGTTAAGCCTCGAAAACTCGCGCCATAATCAAAGCCTAATTCTACAAAACGTTGATAACATTCATCGCCGTTAACTACGCGCTCAGGTTGTAAGCGTGTTAACGCTAACGGTGCTAAACCGTTAAGCTCGCTAAGTTCCGCCTCGCCTACGCAATATTCGCTAGTTTGCTCATCTGCGTTAATAATTTTAAACGCTAGCTGTTTTTCGGTTAACGGCGTTATCAGTAACCGTAATACTAACGAGGCTGAAGAATCTACGCGTAATGGCTTAGCCCATAACACGTTGCGCAAGCACCAGGTTTGATTTGATGCTAAACCATAATCACGGCTGGCATCGGCTAATGCTTCGCATAGCCATTGTAAATAAACCACAGCGGGTAATACGGCTACGCCTTGAATACGATGTTCGGTTAAAAAAGGCTCTTGCCCGGTTAAGGCTATGCGATAGCTTTGCCCACTCAGCGTGGAATCATTGTGTAATAAGGGATAGTCAGTGCGAGGTTGCTGGACGGCTCTAAGCTTAATAGCTTGTTTGGTAAACACATAACCGGGTAAATGCACTAAATTAGGCGTGTCCGCGCCATATAACTGCTGCCAATCGACGTTTTGTCCATTTAACCAGGCGTTAGCCATTTTGTCATTCGCTAACAATGGCTGAGCATGGTTTATGGCTTGCTCTACTTGCGCTAACCAAGCTGTTATGCTGTCAGCGATAAACACACAGCGTTCCGGCATCGCCTCTCGGCCTATTTGCAACGTATAGGCAATATCGGCTAATGCTAATCGGTCTTGATAGGTTTTAACGTAATCGCGCAGCTTGATTAACAGTGCATGTAAGCTATCGGCTTGTTTCGCTGATACGGGCAAAATACACGCTGTTGCAACCGGCTTAGCTGAGTTTTTAACCGGTTGGTAAGCACCTACCACAATATGCGCATTCGTACCACTATGACCGAAAGAGTTTAACGCCGCTAACGCGTGCTCATCGTCAAAAGGTTTAGTGTCTGGCGTGATATAAAACGCTGAATCGTCTAATTCGATTAATGGATTAAGCTGTTTAAAGCTCACCTGACCAGGTAGTTGCTTATGTTTTAAACACAGCATTAATTTGATAAGACCGATAACGCCGGCACTGGCCGAGGTATGACCGATTTGCGCTTTAACCGAGCCTAATGCACAAAAATGCGTTTTATCGGTAAAGTGCTTAAACGCACGAACTAAGGCATTGACTTCAACCGGGTCGCCTAGCTTAGTGCCTGTGCCATGTGCTTCGACATAACGGAGTTGTTCGGGCTGTATCTGATGCTGGCGATAACATTCGGCAATCAGCGCTTCTTGGGCGCTGCCATTCGGCGCTGTAATGCCGTTGCTAGTCCCATCTTGGTTAATCGAGCTGGCATGAATAACGCCGTAAATAGGATTTTTATCGGCTACGGCATCGGCTAAGCGTTTTAATACCACAATGCCTACGCCTTCAGAAAATACCGTACCGTCGGCAGCAGCATCAAAACTATGACAGGCACCGCTAGGCGATAACATATCTGTTTTAGCCAAGGTCGTGAGCATAGCATTGTTTAAGCTGGCAAATACGCCACCCGCTAACGCGACGCGGCTTTCGCCGCTACGCAAACTAGCACAAGCTAAATGTATAGCCACTGCCGACGATGAACAGCCGGTATTCACAACTAACGCCGGGCCTTTTAAATTCAGAAAATACGCTAAACGCGAGGCTATAATCGCTTCGGAGGCACCGGTAAATGAGTCTTGGAAAAAACCCGTTGGCTCAGCACCAATAAAGACACTAGCTGATTCACCGGCCAAGCTTTTAGGATTTATACTGGCATCGAGTAAGGCTAAATACTGTCTCTTATACACATCTGACGCTGCCGAC
>CAWUNX010000049.1:0-13258 GCA_963923905.1 uncultured Methylocucumis sp. | reverse complement strand
CTCTGGTCTCGTGGGCTCGGAGATGTGTATAAGAGACAGGGTTTGTTTACCTTGAATACTGGCGCCAAACGATTGACACGCATCTTCGATTAATAGCAAGCCATGTTGCTCACAAATCCTTGTAATTGCAGACATATCGGCAGGCTGACCAAATAAATGCACAGGCATTACGGCTTTTGTTTTAGGGGTGATAGCGCTTGCAATAGCTTCAGGTGAGATATTAAACGTCTTAGGATCAATATCGACAAATACCGGCGTTGCTCCTACATATTTAATAGCTTCTGCAGTGGCAATAAACGTAAACGCCGTGGTAATAACTTCATCACCCGGACCTACACCTAAAGCCAATAACGCTAAATGTAAGGCATCTGTGCCTGATGCTACGCCAATTGCATGTTTAACGGACAAATACTGTTCGCATTCGCGCTCAAACGCTTGCCCATTCGGGCCTAAGATAAATGAACAATTGGCAAGTGTTTCAGCTAAGCCTTGCTCGATTTCATCTTTGATTTCGGCATATTGGGCTTTAAGGTTAACCATTGGAATCATAAGCGTCGCGGTCTAAAAAGTGAGTTAAGTTAAATACTGGAAAAACATAGCATAGCGACGCCAATCCGTTACGCTAAGCTGTTTTAACAGAAGGTTGGTCTATGAAGTTTAGTAGTTACTTAAACGCACTAACTTATCATGAGTTAATGGTTTTTAAGAGCTTTTTGCTAATAGCCGCGTTATCATCAAAGAATAACGCTAAGAGGAGGGTCGGGCTTAAGAAGCTAAAGAATGGTGCCTTGGGCCGGAGTCGAACCGGCACGGATGTTACTCCGAGGGATTTTAAGTCCCTTGCGTCTACCAATTTCGCCACCAAGGCATCTGTGCTTCAAGAATCTAAGCATTATAGGGAAATAAAAAAATTATGCCAGTTTTATTTTTAAAAATACTGCTATTTTGCTTACAAAGCAACTACTGTTTATAGCAGGCCTTTGAGTTTATAGAGAAATTCTAAGGCTTGTTTAGGGCTTAATTCATCAGGATTCGCATCGGATAACAGCAAGACTGCCGGATGACAATCATTGGAGGCAAACAAGTCTAATTGATTAACGCCCGTTTCTTTTTGCTGGTCGATGTAGGCTTGGGTTTCTAACTGTTGTAGCTTAAGTTTGGCTTTTTCTATCACGACTTTGGGGACGCCTGCTAAGGCTGCTACTTGTAGGCCATAACTTTGGCTGGCAGGGCCCTCTTTAACAGCATGCATAAAAATAATTTTTTCCCTATGTTCCATCGCATCCAAATGCACGTTGCGTATTGCCTTGTAATCGTCAGCTAGCGCGGTTAACTCAAAATAATGTGTCGCAAATAACGTATATGCCTTACACACTTTCGCTAAATAATCGGCGCATGACCACGCTAATGACAAACCATCAAACGTGCTAGTACCACGCCCCACTTCATCCATTAACACTAAGCTATTTTCGGTGGCGTTATGCAAAATATTAGCCGTCTCTGACATTTCCACCATAAACGTCGAGCGACCACTGGTTAAATCATCCGACGCGCCTATTCGGGTAAAAATCTTATCGACAGGCCCTAGTATTAACGACTTAGCCGGAACAAAACAACCGATATGAGCAATTAACACGATAAGCGCTGTTTGCCGCATATACGTCGATTTACCACCCATATTCGGCCCGGTGATGATTAACATACGCCGTTTAGGCGATAAATCTAAATCGTTAGCGACAAACGGCTGCTCTGATACCTGCTCAACGACTAAATGTCTACCGGCTTGAATGTCAATACCAGGATTGGACGTTAGTTCAGGCTTAACGAGTTGCAAACGCTCGCTACGCTCAGCAAAATTAGTTAACACATCTAATTCAGCTAATGCTAGCGCACAGTGTTGTAATTCGGATAAAGACTGACCTAAACGGGCTAGTAGCTCATCATACAAGGCTTTTTCAAAGGCTAAGGCTTTTTCGCGCGCACTAAGCACCTTATCTTCAAAAGCTTTGAGTTCATCAGTAATATAACGCTCAGCGCCTTTTAAGGTTTGTTTACGTTGATAATGCGCGGGGATTTTATTGCTATGTTGATGACTAATCTCGATATAGTAACCGTGTACACGGTTGTAATTGACTTTTAGCGTATTAATACCAGTAGCGGCCTTTTCTCTGGTCTCTAAATCTATCAAGAATTGATCGGCATGTTGGCTTAAATAACGTAATTCGTCTAATTCAGCTCTATAGCCCGGCGCAATAACACCGCCATCGCGAATCAAAACAGGCGGATTATCAATAATCGCGTGTTGTAATAATGCTACTAACTCAGGATATTCGCCGATTTGTTGCGCTAAACATTCTAATTCAGGTAGCTCATGCACTGCCAAACAGGCTTGTAATTCGGGTAATACAGCTAAAGTCTGACGTAACACCACTAAATCGCGCGGTCTAGCAGACTTTAATGCAATCCGCGAACTAATCCGCTCAATATCGCCAACATGCCTAAGCTGCGTTTGTACTGATTGGAATAAGGCATCGGTTAATAAGGCTGTTACTATGGCATAGCGTTGATTAAGTACCGCCTGGTCGCGTAACGGTCTATGCAACCAGCGGCGTAAACACCGGCTGCCCATCGCGGTTGCAGTCTTATCCAACACACCTAATAACGTATATTGCATTAAACCTGATGGATGATAATCCAGCTCCAAATTACGTCGGCTCGCGGCATCTAAAATCAACGCATCATGGCTATATTCGACGCGTAAGCCTTGAATATGCGGCAACGCGCTTTGCTGAGTGTCTTTGACATACTGCAATAATACCCCGGCGGCAGTAACCGCTAAATTTAACGCATCACAGCCAAAGCCTTTTAAATCAACGGTATTAAACTGTTGTAATACCCGTTGCTTCGCACTATCCGCGTCAAAATGCCAAGGTGGCCTACGACATAAACCGCTACGTTGTTTTAAGCCGGGTAATAACGAGACTTCCTCATTAAATAGTAATTCAGCCGGATTTAACCGATTCAACTCACTGAGCAATTGATCATCGGATAACACTTCAATGACGGTAAAGCGACCACTGCCTAAATCCAAACTGGCAATGCCGTGTTTCTGACGCTCTGAGCAAACAGCGACTAATAAATTCTCTTTACGTTCTTCTAATAAGGCTTCGTCGGTTACCGTTCCTGGCGTGACAATACGCACGACTTTACGCTCTACCGGCCCTTTACTGGTATTCGGGTCACCGATTTGCTCACAAATCGCAATCGAAATGCCGCACTTAAGCAAGCGGGCTAAATACGATTCGGCAGCATGATAAGGAATACCCGCCATTGCGATAGGTTCACCCGCCGATTGCCCGCGCGCCGTCAAAGTAATATCAAGCAATTGTGCTGCTTTTACTGCGTCGTCATAAAACAGCTCGTAAAAATCACCCATGCGATAAAACAACAGCGTCTCAGGATAATCGGCTTTTATCCTAAGATATTGCTGCATCATCGGGGTGTGTTGAGCGGGAGATGTTTTTTTATCAGATTTAACAGAAGGACTCATGTAACAAAGGAATGGTATTCAAATGGCTCAAACAAACGGTTAACGTTCAGCCTACACTATCCTAATGCAACTATCCAGATAGGAATTTTAAGAGAGTGAATATTCAATGCTCACACCGAACTAGACGACGCATTATTTATATAGTACGGTGTGACTACTTGGGCGCATTCTATTGTTTGACTAAGTTACTTATTTGAAGCGATAGAATAACATAGCCCAGTTGTCGATAAAACCTACCAACTATCACTTAAAAATTATTTTATTATCAATATCATGAGTAAACCATCTTCAAAGAAAATCGCTAAACGCAGAGCAGCTAAATCTAAACCTTTAGTGTCTAAAGCGCAGAGTAAATACAATGCGTTAAACAAAAAAATTACAACGCAAAAACAGCTACTGCAAGAATGGCAAGAGACCATCCCTAAATTTCATCTACTGTTTTCGACCGAATATGAGCCAGCGCAGGAACAGTTTACGGAAGCGCAGTTGGAGTTTATGCGTTTACTCGATAGCGCTTATCACGCCAAAGGCTTTAGCAAAGCAGATAAGAAAAAGCTAAGCCATATCATCGTTGAAATAGCGTCAGATGTGTTATCGGTGCGAGAAGATGAGGAAGTAATAGCGCTGCATGACCGACATAACGATATTGATTTCAATTCGGCAAAACAAGAATCTGAAGCCTTCGCAGGTGACTTGATTAAATTTATGTTCGAGAAAGAGCTTGGTATTGATTTAGGCGACGAATTTGATGTCAGTAACCCTGAGCAAGCCAAAAAAATTATTGAAGAAACTATTCAAAATTATGAAGCCGAACAGGAAAAAATACAGCAACAACAAGAGGCTAAGCCTGCTAAAAAGAAAACTGTCAAGCAATTAGCCAAAGAAGAGCAAGAGCGGACAGAACAGGAAAATATTAGCAAATCCATTCGTGAAGTTTATCGTAAGTTAACCTCAGAATGTCATCCCGACCGAGAGCCGGATGAAGCCGAACGCGCACGCAAAACCGAGTTAATGCAACGTATTAACGCCGCATATAGCAAAAAAGATTTGCTAGCATTGCTGGAGTTGCAGTTAGAGCTAGCGCAAATCGATACGCACTATATCAATAATCTCGCGGAAGATAGGCTCAATTATATTAACAAGGTGCTAGAAGAGCAGTTAATGGAAATCGAAGATGAAATATATGATATTAGCGACCCATTTAGAATGAAGCTAGGCCTACAACCGTGGGAAAAACTAACCAGTAAACAAATGTTACAAGCATTTAATGATGATATTGCGATGCTGAAAGAAGAGATTGTAAATATTAATCGCGACCTATTGATTTTCCAAGATTTTGCCGAGCTTAAACGCTATCTTAAGAGCTATGTCATTGATAAGCTCGATGACTATGACTTATTTAGCTCAATCTTAGGAAGATAAATACCGTTTACCCCCGCTTGCTTTAATTGACACAACGCTAAAATAGCGCTACTTTAAAATCCTAGTGTTTTACTAGGATATTTTGTTTTCATCCCTATGAGTTCCATGATTGATTTTCCTATCGCAGACATCCGCGCTGACTTTCCGATTTTAGCCACACAGATACGCAATAACCCATTGGTTTATTTAGATAATGCAGCAAGTTGTCAAAAACCTGATGCCGTCATTAATGCGATTAGCGATTTTTATCGCCATGATTACGCCAATATTCATCGCGGTGTCCACACCTTAAGTGTGCGTGCAACCGATAAATTCGAGGCGGCGCGGGAGAAAGTCAAAACCTTTATTAACGCGGCACAGGCCAAAGAAATTATTTTTGTGCGCGGAGCGACTGAAGCGATTAATTTAGTCGCGCACAGTTATGGCAAAGCCTTTATTAAACCAGGCGATGAAATCCTGATTACCGCTATGGAGCATCATTCTAATATCGTGCCTTGGCAAATGTTGTGTGAAAGCGTTGGCGCAGCATTGAAAGTCCTACCGATGAATGTCTCTGGTGAGCTTATTATGGAGCATTTACCTGGTTTATTGACCGAAAAAACTCGTTTAGTCGCTGTGACTCATATGTCTAATGCATTAGGTACGATTAATCCTGTTAAAGCTATTATTGACGCTGCCCATGCGCGTAATATCCCTGTGTTATTAGACGGTGCGCAAGCGATTCCGCACCTGCCTGTTGACGTGCAAGCGTTAGATTGTGATTTTTATGTATTTTCCGGGCATAAGCTTTACGGTCCTTCTGGGGTAGGTGTATTGTATGGCAAGCAAAAATGGCTAGAGGCTATGCCACCCTATCAAGGCGGCGGCGATATGATTCGCACCGTTACGTTTGAAAAAAGCACTTATGCAGGCTTGCCGCATAAGTTTGAAGCCGGTACGCCAAATATCGCCGATGTGGTGGGTTTAGGCGCGGCGATTGATTACTTAAACAGCATTGGTATGGATGCTATTGCCGCCTATGAAGCGGAGTTGTTGGCTTATGCGACTGAGCAAGCAAGTCAAATCAATGGTTTGACTTTGGTCGGTACTGCTCAGGAAAAAGGCGCTATTTTATCGTTTACGCTCGCTAAAATTCATCCACACGATATAGGCACGATGTTAGATAGCTTAGGTATTGCTATTCGAGCTGGTCATCACTGCGCCATGCCGGTGATGGATTTTTACCAAGTGCCTGCTACAGCTAGAGCGTCATTTGCCATGTATAATACTCAGCAAGAAATCGATGTGTTAATGGCTGGTATTAGAGAATTGATTAAGATATTTGGCTGATGCAATCTTAGAGCTTTTATGACAACTATCACTTTCGACACGTTAGAACTCGTTGACAAACTTAAAGCAGCAGGTATTCCCCAAGAACAAGCCGAGGCAGTCGTGCGAGTTATTGCTGAAGCACAAACACGTTTAGTGACTAAAGATGATTTGGAAATCAGTCTTGCACCTATTAAAACAGACTTGGCCGTGTTGAAGTGGATGCTAGGAGTACTATTGGCAGGTGTAATGTCATTATTATTAAAAGCGTATTTTTAACTGATTTTTATTGCTTCGAGATTCCCATGTTTGAAGACTTACGCGATCTCTACCAAGAGGTCATATTCGACCATAACCGCAACCCGCGTAATTTCCGTGTCATAGACACGGCTGACCGCAAAGTAGAAGGATTCAATCCGTTATGCGGCGACCGATTAACGCTATATTTGAAACTGAATGGCGACACGATTACCGATGCGAGCTTTCAAGGTTCAGGTTGTGCGATTTCTACCGCTTCGGTGTCGTTAATGACTGAGATTATCAAAGGCAAGACCGAAGCCGAAGCTGAAGCCTTGTTTAAAACCTTTCATGCTATGACTACAGGCAAGAGCGAAGACATACAGCTAGAAGCCCTCGGGAAACTGGCCGTATTAGCCGGAGTGCGCGACTATCCGGCACGCGTTAAATGCGCAACCTTAGCTTGGCATACACTGGATGCGGCACTCAAAAATCAAGCCGATTCTGTATCAACTGAATAATGTCCCTTCCCTATTCAGGCAAGCTCGCGGTTTTATGCTTAAACCCTGAGGCATTAACTGTTCATAATGACTTGGCTCGGCGTTTGAACTTACCACTAAGAACCAGCGTATCAGCGCTAGAACCGTATTTTTTAACGTGGCGCGACGGCTGTCTAAAACTTATCGATCATGAGTTAATTAAACAAGGGGGCTTATACGTCGATGTCATGCCTAGGCCGGGTGAGCAACGCTCATGGCCTGCACCTAAAGATGGCTTATTTGCCCAAGCCTTAGGCCGAAAAACCCAAACTGTGGTTGATGCAACAACAGGTTGGGGGCAAGACAGTTTACACATGTTTCGTATGGGATTAGACGTATGGTGTTTTGAGCGCTCACCACTCATGGCTGAGTTATTAGCGGATGGTTGGCGACGCTTAGCCGAGCTTGATTGGTTTATTCGCTTAAAACTAAGCGCGCCAAAGCTAATAGCCAAAACTGCGCTATTAGGCCTAACCGAACTGGATTTTACGCCAGACTGTATTTATTTAGACCCTATGTTTCCAGAAAAACGCAAAAAATCGGCGTTATCGCGTAAAAATATGCGTGTTTTGCAAGAATTATTAGGCTTAGATGAAGATAAAAACGAATTATTTGAAGTTGCCTGGCAAATCGCCGGTAAGCGCGTCGTGGTTAAATCGCCCGACTATGCTGAACCTATAGCAGGGACGCCCAGCCAACGTTTGCAAGGCAAATTATTACGTTACGATATTTATTTAAAAACTGGGTGAAACCATGGCTGAATGGCAAACAATTGGCAAAGATACTATGCTGGCCGAAGGCGAGCGTATGATTGTTGAGCTGGATGGCACGGATGTTGTCGTGTTTAAGTTAAATGGCAGTTTTTATGCCTTAGAAGATGTGTGTACCCACGACGGCGCTGAAATAGCTAGTGGCGTGTTAGAAGGTTGTGACATTATTTGCCCGCGCCATGGGGCTAGATTTTGCATTAAAACTGGCGCGGTCAAATCAGCACCTGCTTATGAGGCTATTACTACGTTTCTTGTACAAGTTGTCAATGGCGAGTTGCAAATCAAAGATACGCGTTGAGCTTAGGGTTTAGGTGTTAAACATACCAATTTATAACTGGGTTTTACTGCGATTAACAACGTCATTTGGCTAAAGCGCAGTAAGCCTTGAGGATGGTTAAACAGGCGTTCACCGCCTTCGCGATGTAACACGCTTTGTTGCTGCCAAGCTTGATTAAAGGCTATGCTGAGTTCAGATAACTCGTTGATTAGTGCTTGTAGCAGCGTATCTTGCGGAGCTTGACTAAAATCAGCGCGAAATTCTGCCACTAATCGTTGCGCGCGCTCAGGCCAATCGGCTAATAAGGTTTTGGCTTTGGGGTTGAGAAAAACGTATTTGAGTAAATTACGCTCGTAGCTATCCGGGTCTAGCCAGCCATGAAACAGCAAGGCTGCGGGCTTATTCCAAGCTTGGGCTGTCCAATATTGATCGAGTAAATATGCTGGGCCAGAAAATTGCTCTGGCAGTAGACTCATTTCTTCTGTTAATTTCATTTCTGGCTCTAAACTGTCAATAGGGTCACATTTGTTTGCTAAATTAAACAATGATGCTCGTTCAGCAGGAGTAAGTTTTAGACTGTCTGCTAAACGTGATAAGGCATTGACCGATAAAGCGACATCGCGGCCTTGTTCTACCCACGTTAGCCAAGTCACGCTAACGGCTGCGGCTTGTGCTAATTCTTCCCGCCGCCAACCAGGTGTGCGCCTGCGGCCAAGGCTATGCGTGGGTGCAGGCAAACGTTCGCGATGCGCCCTGATAAATTGACCTAAAAGGTGTCGGCGTTCTGTACTGGTCATAGTGAATTTTATACTAGGATAACTCTTCATCTTGTACCAGTTATGATTCAGATAAACAATAGCTGCGTTACTTAATTAATGGAGGTTACGAATGAATACTGAACAGCATAATCAAAAAGTAGTAAAGCAATTTGGCTCTAAAGCTAATGGTTATTTAACCAGCTCTGTCCATGCGCAAGGTGAAGATTTAGCTGCGCTAGTTGAGATTGTTGGCTTAAATCATGAAGCAAGGGTGTTAGATTTGGGTTGTGGTGCGGGTCATGTCGCATTTAATTTGGCACCTTTGGTTAACGAGGTCGTGGCTTACGATTTATCGGAAGACATGTTGGCAGTGGTAGCACAAGAAGCTAAGCGCCGTGATTTGGCGAATATTAAGACTCAAATCGGTGCGGTGGAATGTTTACCTTATGCTGATGCATCGTTCGATTGGGTGGTCACGCGACTTAGTGCGCATCATTGGTTAAACGTCGCTGGTGGTTTGTCAGAAATCTATAGGGTGTTAAAGCCAAACGGTTTTGCTGTAATTATCGATTTATTAAGCCCTGGTGTGTTTTTGCTTGATACGTGGTTGCAAACGATTGAGTTATTACGTGATACGTCACATGTGCGTAATTTGTCACTGGCGGAGTGGCATGCGTTGGTTGCGGCGGCTGGGCTTAAAGTGTTACGGGTAAACACTTTTAGGCGACGTTTGGAATTTGCATCTTGGGTAGGGCGTATGCAGGCGCCAGAGCATTATGTTATGGCGATTCGTTCATTACAGCAGTGTGCAAGCGCTGAAGTCGCTAAGTATTTTGCTTTTGAGCCTGATGGTAGTTTTACTAGCGATACGGTATTGCTCCTCGCAAGTAAATGACGGTGTGGCGGTTATTGATAGACATAAAAAAACCGCTCGTAAGCGGTTAAATATATTAGCCTAATTTGGAGGCTGCGATCGGAATCGAACCGATATAGACGGCTTTGCAGGCCGCTGCATAACCATTTTGCTACGCAGCCTTAGAATGAAAATAAAAAAGCCGCGATGATCGCGGCTTTAGAATTCTTGGAGCGGGAAACGAGATTCGAACTCGCGACCCCAACCTTGGCAAGGTTGTGCTCTACCACTGAGCTATTCCCGCGCTTCAATTTATTCGCTGTATTATATAGACTTTGATTAGGTTGTCAATATTTTTATTGAACTTCTATAGATAATGCCCAACCAGAATTACCTTTGCATTCACCTTCTTCAACTTGTACTTTTGAAAAGGTGTTTTTCTTGCCGTAAGCATCTTGAAGCTGAAGCAATGTGACAGGCGTTCCTTGTTCTATATGTTGACAAAAGCCATTGGTGTCAGCTTCTTCAACGACGTCATAAGCTTCTATTGTACCTGGTACGCTGACTAGACGTACTTTAGCGTTTTTATCAAAAGCATTGACGCTTTTTAATACATAGCGTTGACCCACAACAAGATCTTTAATGGTTGGGCCAGTTAATTTTTTTTCACCGCCACCGCCAGCCATAGACACGGCGAGCAGCAGAACAACAGCACCTGCTATCGCGCCATAAAACACTTTAGGATTAGAGTCTTTTAGGGCTAATACGGTATTCATTAATCCGCTAGCAGCATTTTTTGCCGATTCAACTGATTCTTTAACGTTGTCAGTTGCACTTGCTGTTTCGGTGGTGTTTTCATCATTACTCATCTCATATCCTCCAAGGTGAAACTTAGTTATTATTGTTACGCTCGATTGGTTACGCTAAATAGGTTAAATCTGTAGTTTTTTCATACCAGCGTCCAATTTATCATGAAGTTAAATCTTATCAAGCGCATTTATTAAAGATTTTACCAGGCAAATCATTAATGCGGGATAAAATAGTAAGTTTTTTAGTCTATGTCTATTTTCTTTTTTCAGTTACCCGTAAACATTCATATTGCCAGTAGCCCAAGCCTATATTTATTTTGCTCTTTAATACGATAGGGAAATCATCTTGGTTAATAAATAAACGCACCAAATCACCTTCTTTTAATACAAAATTATCGCTAATAATATAGCTGGCACCTTCTTCTTCTAGCGTTTTATAAAATAAAGCAGGTTTAGGTGATTCTGTTTTCGATGCCGATATAGGTAAATAACCGACCGCAATGGATTGATGGGTTAGTAAGCGCACACCAAAGCTGAGCTTGTTCTCCTCTTTTTCGACCACTAACATATCAATAATGCCGAGGAAACGTTTGTGCTCGGGCATGTCGATACGTCTAAAACTGACTAAGCTGCCTATGGATAAGAGTCCGCTTTGTTTTAGTTCACATGAAAGCATTCGATTAGAAACCGAGTAAGCCAAATATTCCAGCACTTCGTCAGAACCAACCGCAATCGCCTTTTGTAGTTTGTAGGTTGCAGAGAGTCCTATAGCAATATATCTGTCTAGGCGGTCATTGAATAATGCAGCACTTTGTAGGGAATTACCCGCCCAGCGTTGACTCAGGTAGTGTAGTAGCTCTTTAGGGAAGTCTTCAACATGTCCTGAAATTCCCGTACCTGGACTGTTAAATCGTGAAGAGCTGCTGTTGGCTGTTGCTGCTTGATACGAATCTAATGCATGGCATAATCGAGTCAAATCAACATAAAGTTTTGCCGAGTCGCTTTCTTGTTGTTGCTCATTTTTTTGAAAAAATGGTGCGATATCTTCATCAACTAACACAAGGCACTGTATGGGCTGTTCAGTAACGGGCGCTGTTTTCAATGAGACAAGCTGAGTTAATTTGTCGACAAATTGATAAACGCTTTTGATTTCATTCTGCATGAGTCCAGTCGGATCAGCTAAGCTTAATAACAAGATTTGTAGATAAGCTTCTTCAGGACTTACGTTTTTATTAGGTGTTTCATTAAGCGCGATTTGTGTCGTATGTTTTTTTATCTTAATGCTTAATTTGTAGAGCGCATGCAAATCCATCCATATCCAGCTAGGGACAGGCATCCCCATCATCAAATGACTAGCTACGATTGCGCTTAAGCCTTTAATACAGCGAACGATGGCTAATACGGCATTTTTGCTTTGAAACCAACTAATCTCATGTTGGGTCAGCTCTTTAACAATAATCCAATAACTTAAGGTGAATTGTCTTTGTAGCGCGACAAGCAGCCCTAGTGTTTTTTTATCACTTTCATCTTTTGGAAATCCGGATTTCAATAATCTTGTACGCAAAAACTCTTCAATGTTAAAAAGACTGGGTATAAGCATTTCTAATGCATCCAATCTTAATTGTGCGGGCATTTTTATTGAATTAAATTCAGCTAAATAATCAAAAATCAACCTGACGGCCAGTATTGGATTAGCAATCGGTAATTCAGAAATCCATTGCGCAAGAATTTTAGCCTCATATTCTTTTAACCGCTGAGGATTCGAGTGCTGCTTGGGAATAACGAGAAAAAATGACTGTTTCAAGCAAATATCCAGATTAATTATTGAATAAGAATCAAGCCTGAGTCCTTCTTGCCATCATGCCTTTAGAGGGGTTGTAGCCTAAAATAGCTAACCCCATAAATACAATAAAAGCGGAAGCGGTATAAACTAAAGCGAATACGTTTAATTGGCCGTACAACGCAAATCTAATCAATTCAACGGCTTGAGAAAATGGATTAAATTGAGCGATGAGTTCTAAAGCGTGGCTGGACTCTTTTAATTTCCATAGTGGGTAAAGCGCCGTGGATAAAAAGAACATTGGAAAAATGACAAAATTCATGACACCAGCAAAGTTTTCTAATTGCTTAATAAATGAAGATAGCAATAAACCGAGTGCGCCTAGCATTAAGCCAGACAGTAATAAGGCGGGTAATATGCCTAAATAGCCTTCCCAAGGCGCACGGATGCCATACCCCCAGGCAATGGCTAAAAATACATATACTTGCAGAATAGATACGCCTGTGCCCGCTAATAGTTTGCTCATTAACAAAAACCAACGTGGCAATGGACATACCATTAATAAGCGCATGCTGCCCATTTCCCTATCGTAGACCATCGATAATGAGCTTTGCATACCATTAAAAAGCTGTATCATGCCGCACAATCCTGGCGTTATATAAACTTCGTACAGAATATAAGTTTGATAAGGCGGAATAATGGCAAGACCTAATGCGGCTCTAAAACCAGCAGCAAATACAAATAACCATACTAAGGGTCGTACGAGTGCCGAAATAAACCGCTCGCGTTGGGTAACGAAGCGCCATAATTCGCGCCATACGATGCCCGACATCGCTAACCAATAATGCAGAATACTCATGACTTACCGTCCTGGGTCAATAAATAAAACGCGTCTTTTATCGTGGTGGTTTCGGTTTGCGCTAATAGGTTAGGAATAGATGCAGTCGCTTTAATA
>CAWUNX010000048.1:0-13271 GCA_963923905.1 uncultured Methylocucumis sp. | reverse complement strand
CACAAGGAGTATCGTCGGCAGCGTCAGATGTGTATAAGAGACAGCATCAGGCAACCCGACAGTCACCTGACGGTCAAAACGACCTGGACGTAATAACGCTTTATCTAAGACATCAGGACGGTTCGTTGCAGCGATAACGATAATGCCCTCGTTTCCTTCAAAACCATCCATTTCGACTAATAATTGGTTAAGCGTCTGTTCTCGCTCGTCATTGCCGCCGCCTAAACCAGCACCGCGCTGACGACCCACAGCATCGATTTCATCAATGAATATGATACACGGCGCGTGTTTTTTAGCTTGATCAAACATGTCCCGTACACGAGATGCACCGACACCGACAAACATTTCAACAAAATCTGAGCCAGAAATGGTGAAAAAAGGTACTTTCGCCTCACCCGCAATGGCGCGTGCTAATAAAGTTTTACCTGTGCCTGGAGGCCCAATCATTAACGCACCGCGCGGGATTTTGCCGCCTAAACGCTGGTATTTAGCTGGATCTTTTAAGAAATCCACCATTTCAGCGACTTCTTCTTTAGCTTCGTCACAACCTGCGACATCGGCAAACGTCACCTTGATTTGGTCTTCTTCTAGCATTCTCGCTTTGCTTTTGCCAAAGCTCATAGCGCCTCGACCACCTGCGCCTCCGCCTTGCATTTGTCGCATAAAGAATACCCATACCGCAACCAGTAACAACATAGGACCAAACGATACCAGAAGCTGCATCAGCATAGAGGGTTGTTCAGGCGGTACGGCTTTGATTTCAACGCCATTCGCTAACAAATCATCGACTAAATGCGGATCAGAAGGGGCATAGGTTTTAAAAACTTGGCCGCCTTGCATTTTGCCTTTGACGATGTGCTCGTCGATAACAACTTGCTGGACTTGTCCTGTTTTTACCGCTTCGATAAATTGCGAATAAGATAATGACGAGTCTGCTCGGTCGCTTTGTGGCCCAAAGTTATTAAACAAGGACATTAAGACGACTGCGATGACAATCCACAAGACTATATTTTTTATCATGTCGTTCAAATTACACACCCTAAAGCTTATACAGCTACTTAAACTACTGGATTGTATCAGGTTTTTGTTGCCTGAACGTTTGTTTATTGAGATTTCTCAATGTGTTATTTTTTTATATAAGGGCTTAATACGTTATTTAAAGCCCTTAGCTAAAATATATACTTCGTTACTACGTGGCCTAGAGGCTTTTGGCTTTTTGATAACAACCTTATTAAATCTACATTGTATATCTCTATGTAAATTTTCAAAGCCTGAACCTTGAAACGCTTTAATTAAGAAGCTGCCATTTTTGACTAGCACCTCTTCTGCCATCGCTAAAGCTAATTCGGCTAAATACACTGATCGCGCTTGATCTGTATCTTTATTACCGCTCATATTCGGCGCCATATCAGACATAATTAAGTTTATTGCAGAATTGTCAAGTATTGTATACAAATTCTGTAATACCTCATCTTCCGTGAAATCCCCTTGAATAATGTCTACGCCGGCAATCGCATCCATAGGTAAAATATCTAGGGCTATAAGTTTACTGTTTTTATCCAATAATTGCCTAGCATATTGTGACCAACCACCCGGTGCAGCTCCTAAATCGACGATATTCATATTAGGCTTGATGATGTGCTCTTTGTCTTGAATTTCTTTTAACTTGTATACAGCACGCGAGCGGTAGCCCTGTGCTTGAGCCATTTTGACATATTCATCGTCGAAATGCTCTTTTAGCCAAAGATGGCTGCTTTTACTTCTTGCCATGCTGCGGTATAGTGCTCAGGTTTTTGTGATAGGAATTTTATGGAAACAATAGATAAGAAAAAGCTAAAAGCCGATGCGCATGGGTTAAAACCGGTTGTATTAATTGGTCATGCGGGTTTAACCGATGCTGTGCTAGCTGAAATCGAAGCCGCTTTAGCTTATCATGAATTGATTAAGGTTAAGATACGGGCAGAACGCGAAGAACGCAAGCAAATGACCGAAATGATGGTTCAACGCACTGACTCAGAGCTGATTCAAACCATAGGGCAAATGACTGTTTTATACAAACGCAACCCTAATAAGTAACCTAACTTGCGCAAGACAACCTGTTTTGCGCAAGTTTTTGTCTAATTAAACGTATTCTATCGAAATAATTTCGTATTCAGTATTGCCCGCTGGCGCTTTAACAGTCACCACATCACCCATTTCTTTACCGATTAATGCACGGGCAATAGGTGAACCGACAGAAATTCTACCTTCTTTTATGTTGGCTTCATCTTCACCGACGATTTGGTATTGCACGGTTTTTTCGCTGTCTAAATCTTCTATCACCACGGTCGCACCAAATACGACTTTACCATTAGCATCTAATTTCGTGACATCAATAATTTGAGCATTTGATAATTTTGCCTCAATTTCTGCAATACGACCTTCAGCAAAACTTTGTTGCTCTCGTGCCGCATGGTATTCAGCATTTTCTTTTAAATCCCCGTGCTCACGCGCCGATGCAATCGCCGCAATAATGCGGGGACGTACCACTGTTTTAAGCTCTTCTAACTCCGCTCTTAGCTTCTCTGCGCCTGTCACGGTTAAAGGTGTTTTACTCATTGATTACCACTCCTCTTATTCTTTCTTCCTAATTAATTCAAACTATTATGTAACTCTTGCAAACAATTGACATTGCCCGCTTCTAATTCACCTAACGCATAACAAGCCGCTTTCGCCCCCGCCATTGTTGTGTAATAAGACACACGATGCTGTAAAGCTTCTCTGCGCATGGTAAATGAATCTGAAATGGCCTTTTTACCTTCAGTCGTATTGATAATTAATTGAATTTGACCATTTTTTATCATATCAACCGTATTAGGTCGGCCTTCATAAACTTTATAAACCAGCTCACAAGGGATACCCGCTTCTTTAAGAATTTTAGCCGTACCACCTGTAGCAACAATTTGGTAATTCTTAGCGATTAACATTCTAGCAATTTCAGGCGCTTTAGTTTTATCGGCATCGCGAATGCTAAATAATACTTTGCCACTATGATCAAGTTTTACTCCAGCAGCACGTTGCGACTTAGCAAAAGCCTCACCAAAGGTTTTGCCTACCCCCATAACCTCGCCTGTCGATTTCATTTCAGGCCCTAAGAGTGGATCAACACCTGGAAATTTAACAAAAGGAAACACCGCCTCTTTAACTGAAAAATAAGGCGGAATACGCTCTTTAGTAACGCCTTGTTGCGTTAAGGATTGACCCACCATTACTAATGCGGCAATTTTGGCTAAAGGATACCCGGTTGCTTTAGACACAAATGGCGCAGTTCTTGACGCTCTAGGATTAACCTCAAGTACATAAATATCATCGCCTTGAACCGCAAATTGCGTATTCATTAAACCTTTAACGCCCAATGCCTTAGCAAGCTTGACAACTTGCTCGCGTACCCTATCCTGAATGTGCTGAGATAACTCGTAAGGCGGCAATGAGCAAGCAGAGTCGCCAGAATGCACGCCCGCTTGTTCAATATGCTCCATTAAGCCACCGATTAACAACTGTTCACCATCGTAAATCGCGTCTACATCCATTTCGACCGCATCATCTAAGAAACGGTCTAATAACACGGGTGAGTCATTAGACACGCTAACCGCTTCCTTCATATAACGTTGTAAACCGTCTTCGCTAAACACAATTTCCATCGCCCTGCCCCCTAAAACATAAGAAGGTCGTACGACTAACGGGTAACCGAGTTCTTTAGCGGCAGATAAAGCTTGTTCAACCGAACGCGCCGTGCGATTAGGTGGCTGTTTTAATTCTAAACGTTCAATAAGCTTTTGGAAACGCTCGCGATCTTCCGCTAAATCAATAGAATCGGGGGATGTGCCAATAATAGGCACACCTGCGGCTTCTAAAGCGCGCGCGAGTTTTAACGGTGTTTGCCCACCATATTGTACGATTACGCCTTTAGGTTGTTCTAAGTGCACAATTTCTAACACATCTTCAAGCGTCAACGACTCAAAATATAAGCGGTCAGACGTATCAAAATCCGTCGAAACAGTTTCTGGGTTGCAATTCACCATAATTGTTTCGTAGCCGTGTTGACGCAGGGCAAGTGCCGCATGGACACAGCAATAATCAAATTCTATGCCTTGACCAATGCGATTAGGCCCGCCGCCTAAAATGATAATTTTTTCTTTGTTCGTAACCTTAGCTTCGCATTCTTGATCGTAGGTCGAATATAAATAAGCCGTATCCGAGGAAAACTCCGCAGCACAAGAATCTATGCGTTTATAAACCGGACGTATGCTGTTTTGGTGGCGAATACTGCGCACTTCGTTTTCTGACGCATTCAATAATTTTGCCAGCCGAATATCGGAAAAGCCTTTACGCTTAAGCTTAAACAATTCGTCTTTAGTTAACATCGATAAGGTTTTGGTTGATAACACCTTTTCGCTGTTTACTAAATCATCGATTTGCGCCAAAAACCAAGGATCTATCTTACAAATCTCATGCACATCAGCGACAGTCATACCGCTGCGAAACGCATCGGCAACGTAACGCAACCGATCTGGACCAGGATGACGCATTTCGCGCGTGATGATTTCTATCGCATCTTCACTTTGCAAATCTATGATTTCATCTAAACCGCTAATGCCAATTTCCAAACCACGTAACGCTTTTTGTAGCGACTCTTGGAAATTACGGCCTATCGCCATGATTTCGCCCACCGATTTCATTTGTGTCGTTAAACGATTATCGGCTTGCGGGAATTTTTCAAAGGTAAACCTAGGTACTTTGGTAACGACATAATCAATACTAGGCTCAAAAGACGCTGGGGTTAGACCACCGGTAATTTCGTTTTTTAACTCGTCCAAGGTAAAACCAACGGCCAATTTAGCAGCAACTTTGGCAATAGGAAAACCCGTCGCTTTTGACGCTAATGCAGACGAACGCGATACACGTGGGTTCATTTCAATGACAATTAAACGGCCATTTTCAGGATTAATTGCGACTTGCACATTAGAACCGCCGGTATCGACACCAATCTCGCGCAGCACAGATACTGAGACATTGCGCAAAATCTGATATTCCTTATCGGTTAAGGTTTGTGCCGGTGCGACAGTAATCGAGTCACCGGTATGCACGCCCATAGGGTCGAAATTTTCTATCGAGCAGACGATGATGCAGTTATCATTTTTATCCCTAACCACTTCCATTTCGTATTCTTTCCAGCCTAATACCGATTCTTCAATCAGTAACTCATTGGTCGGCGACAACTCTAAACCGCGTTCGCAAATTTCAATAAACTCTTCCCGGTTATAGGCAATACCGCCACCGCTGCCGCCCATGGTAAACGAAGGTCTAATCACGGTTGGATAACCGACTTCTTTTTGTGCTGCCAATGCTTCTTCCATTGAATGCGCAATTTTAGATTTTGCTACTTCAAAACCTATGCGGCGCATGGCATCGTTAAATAATTGTCTATCTTCAGCTTTATTAATCGCTTCCTTAGTCGCGCCAATCATTTCCACGCCGTATTTCGCTAATACGCCATGTTTATCTAAGGCTAGCGCACAATTCAGCGCGGTTTGTCCACCCATCGTTGGCAACACGGCATCAGGTCGCTCTTTTTCAATAATTTTTTCAACGGTTTGCCAATCTATGGGTTCGATATACACCGCGTCCGCCATGTCGGGATCAGTCATAATCGTCGCAGGATTAGAATTCACCAGAATCACGCGATAGCCTTCTTCGCGTAAGGCTTTACAGGCTTGCGTGCCAGAGTAGTCGAATTCACAAGCTTGGCCTATCACGATAGGGCCAGCGCCTAGTAAAAGGATGGATTTTATGTCGGTTCTTTTGGGCATGTTGTTATGAACAGTGAGGAATTTTAGGTATAACCTGTTTTTTTAATTCGTTTTGCCGTAATGAAATCTGAACGCTATGAAATAGACTTCAGAATCTGTTACCTTGTATATGAGTCTATGTTCGCTATTGATTCGTCTGGACCAATAACCGGTAAGATTAGCTTTCAGAGGTTCTGGCTTACCTGTTCCTTCAAAAGGTGTGCGAGATTTCTCTGATTAAACTGTTAATTCTGGTTAATAATTTTTTATCGTTATCTTGAAACCAAAGATAATCTGCCCAAGCGCTTTTGCTGAATACTAATTTCATAGTTCGAGCAATGTTTTTTCAATCACCTCATTGGCTTCTATTTCATGAATCGATTGAAAAATATGTGCCGCATTAACAGGGTTTGACAATAAATAAAAAGTCTCTTGCCAAGCATTAAACTCATCCAATCCCATTAACACCGCTTTATGTCCGTTATCATTGCAAATAACGGTTGGCTCGACATCATAAACTACATGGTCGATTAATTGCTCTAAGTTTTGGGTGGCTTGTTTTGTATTTGTTATATTCATGCAATGACTCCAGCTCATTCAGCGAATTAATTCATATCCATGAAGTTATTAAAAATGATTTTCTTAGCCAAACCCCATGAATCGTCATGTACTAATTCGAACTTATGAAAGCGGGTAAAAAATGATATTTTGCTAGACGGATTAAATGGCGCGATAAAGGTTCTATTGGTTTCCTTATTTAGAATGGGCAATAGCTGAACATCCGATAAAACATTTTCCGCTAAAACCACTATATCAATATCATAATAATCACATAACCATTTAATTTCATCACTCAGCGGTTTTCTGTTGATATTCCAAAACAACAGCTTCATGGCTTATACATAATAACTAAGCCATCATCCCCATAAACTCATCAAATAACCCCTCCACATCATGCGGCCCAGGGCTGGCCTCAGGATGACCTTGAAAGCTAAACGCCGGTACATCCGTGCGTTTAATGCCTTGTAAACTACCGTCAAATAATGAGCGATGTGTGGCGATAACATTAGCTGGCAAGCTGGCTTCGTTGACGGCAAAGCCGTGGTTTTGACTGCTAATCATGACGCGACCTGTGGCGATGTCAAGCACCGGATGATTCGCACCATGATGACCAAATTTCATTTTCTCAGTTTGCGCACCGCTGGCTAACGCCAGTAATTGATGGCCTAAACAAATACCGAACACAGGGATTTGCTCAGTTAACAAAGTCTTAATTGCGTTAATCGCATAATCGCACGGCTCTGGATCACCAGGACCATTGGATAAAAAGATACCATCTGGCTTTAATGCTAACACCTCATCGGCTGAAGTGGTTGCTGGTACCACCGTAACTCGGCAACCACGATTCACTAGCAACCGCAAAATATTACGTTTAACACCAAAGTCATAGGCGACCACATGTTTAGTCAATTGCCCAGCAGGACGATGCCCTTGTTCTAGCGACCATGTATTTTCTCGCCATTCGTAACAGGTATTCGTTGTGACTTCTTTAGCTAAATCAAGCCCTTTTAAACCGGCGAAGCGCTCAATCGCTTGCTGTGCTAGTTCTTGATCTAAGGTATCGCCTGCGATAATGCAACCGCGTTGCGCGCCTTTATCGCGTAATAAACGAGTTAGGCGGCGCGTATCGATGTCGGCAATAGCCACCACACGGTTAGCGCTAAGATATTCAGGTAAGCTTTGTTGATAACGCCAACTACTCGCTAACATAGGTAAATCGCGAATCACCAAACCGGCGGCATAGACCTGGCCCGATTCGTTGTCTTCTGAGTTTGTGCCAACATTGCCAATATGTGGGTACGTCAGCGTTACAATTTGTTTGGCATAAGAGGGATCGCTAAGAATCTCTTGATACCCGGTCATTGCGGTATTAAATACCACTTCGCCGACACTTAAGCCGTCTATGCCTATGGAAACTCCAGAAAATACAGAGCCATCTTCTAATACTAATAAAGCCGATTTAGCCAAACACCACCTCAAATATGCAAAACGGGATGAACTCTGAACGAGCGCATCCCGTTATCAATTCCAAAACTGAAGGAATTTTACGAAATTATCGCGTTTTGGTCATTAATAATTTCGTCTAATTTTTAATGCATTGCCTTTCCTTTTTGCCGCCATTGCGCTTTGCGTTGTTGTTTTAGCGCAGCTTTTTCAGCACGAATAAGCTCTAACTCGGTTAATTCAGCCGCCATCATAGCAGGTGTTTCTAGGCTTATAGCGCCTAAATGACCACTGCGAAATTCAGTGAGTAAGAGTTTGGCGACTTTATCAATATCCACAAGTCCACCAGAACGCAGACAACCACGCCGCTTGCCTATCATAATGAGTAATTCTTGACCATTAGCAGGGCGTTCTGCCAACGCGTAACGCTGACTGAGCAATTCAGGATAATGTTGCCACAAATAATCCGCCGCAAACAACGCAACATCGTCATGACTAATCGCCGTATCCTTAATCGCACCAGTGACTGCCAACCGATAAGCGCTGTTTTTATTTTCTAAGTTAGGCCATAACATGCCCGGGGAATCATGCAATATGAAATGTGGGTTGATTTCTATGCGTTGCAACATTTTGGTAACTGCGGGTTCATTTCCGGTTTTAGCAATAACCCGCCCTGCTAATAAATTAATTAACGTTGATTTTCCTACATTCGGAATACCCACAACTAAGGCATGAGTCACATGACTCGCTTTATCGCTAGCCGCTAGTTTTTGGCATAAACCGGGAATTAAGCGAATTCTTTCTAATTGGTTGTTATGCGTTGCTAACGTTTTAACGTTTTGGGCAGTTTCAAAAAAATCCTGCCATTGCTGAGTGTAATCTGGATCCGCTAAATCGCATTTATGTAACAGTTTCAAACAAGGCTTATCGGCACGAATGGCGTGTAACAGTGGATTTTGACTGCTAAACGGAATACGTGCATCGAGAATCTCAATCACTATATCAATTTTAGGCAAAATCTCTTTTATTTCTTTGCCGGCTTTATGCATGTGGCCGGGATACCATTGGATAGACATACGCTGATTAACACTTAAAAGTCAAAACTGATGCGAGTATAGTAAGGGTTTTAAGCACTTTACGCGATGATTATGGCAATAACACAACCAATTACGGCAATCACCAGTAGTTTTTATGCCTATTTAACCCGGCTACGCTGGATTAAGCGCTGGGGGTTAAAACGTAATGCGCATGAAGAAAATGTCATGGAACATAGTTGGGAAGTAGCGGTTATCGCACATACCTTGGCGTTAATTAAAAACCGTTACTTTAATGGTGAAGTCGATGCGAATGCGATAGCCACTGCCGCGTTATACCACGATATTACTGAGGTTATTACTGGCGATTTACCAACGCCTATCAAGTATCACTCAGATGCAATATGCAAAGCCTATAAGCAAATTGAGCAACAAGCAGAATATGAGTTGTTATCCTTATTACCTGAGACATTACGTAATGATTTCGATGCCTTAGTACGGCAAGAACAATTACCGGAGGCGTATAAACAAATCATCAAAGCCGCCGATAAAATATCAGCCTATTTAAAATGCCAAGCGGAATTAAAAGCCGGTAATCAAGAATTTGAATTAGCCGCCCAGCAATTAGCTACCCTAATCACTCAATCGGAACAGCCGGAAGTTGTTTTTTTTATGCAAGCGTTTGCACCAAGTTGCGGCTTAACCTTAGATGGCTTAATGCAAACGTATTAGTAGACTGTGTTTAGTAATTAAAAAAATAAAAACTATTATGACGGAACAAAATACTTCTGCACCTATAGCGGAACCCAGTTCATTTGACGATTGGCTCACTACGCTAGCCGAATATAAGATGCCTATCTTTTTGAATACCGCGCAACGTGTCCATACGGTTATGAGTGATGAAAAAAAAGGCACACTGGAACTGGCCTCCGTAATTCTACAAGACCCTAATCTCACGCTAAAACTACTGAAAGTCAGCAACAGCGCCTACTACAATCCTAACCGGCACAAAATGGTTACGGTATCGCGCGCTATCATTAACTTAGGCTCAGAAATCATTCGGGAAATCACGTTACTCTGTTCCTTCTTAGAATCCATTGAATCCTCTGTTAATAAGGAACAAGCCGCTGAAGAAATTGCCTTAGCCGTACACGCGGCGTTTCAAGCAAAAGCCCTGGCAATCGCATTACGCGACCCATCACCTGAAGAGGTGTTTATCGCAACTTTATTAAACAATATTGGCAAGATTTCGTTTTGGTGCTACAGCGGCGAACCCGGTGAGAAAATTCAAAAACTGCTACGTTTAGGCTATAGCAAAGAAGATGCCGAGAAAAAAATATTAGGTTTTAAGCTCGCTGATTTATCATTCCCCTTAAGCAAAATTTGGAAATTAGGCGGCTTAATTGAGGACGCTGCGGATAAGTTTCCATTAAAGAAAAATCCTAGAGCTGAATTGGTCGATTTAGGCTATGAGCTTACTCAAGCCATTAGAGCTGGATTGGATTCTAAAACCTACCAACTATGTACCAAAAAAATAGCAGGTTTGTTAAATCAACCGGAAACAGCTATCACCGAACGCGTATTAGGTTATGCCAAACAAGCCCAAGACATTGTTAAACACTTTGGACTTAATAACTTTGTCGTATTGGTCGAAACTGACGCATCGAATGAACCGGATGTATCACCGTTAGCGGAAAAGCGCCAACTACAAATGCAAATTGCGCAAGAAATCACCGCCATGATTAATGAGCACATTGACATCAACATGTTATTAGAAACCGTGCTAGAAGGCATAAGCCGATGCATAGGCATGGATAGAGTGTTATTTGCTTTGCTCGCACCTAATAAAGCTACGCTCAATGAAAAAATGTCGATTGGCTGGCGCAAAGCCATGACCGCTAAGCTATCTTTTATCGTGACAGCAACACCGCCTAGCTTATTTTTCCGCGCCTTGTCAGCTTCAAATGCCGTTTGGGTCACCCCTAAGACGCAACCAGAATGGTATTCGTTAAGTGACAGTAACGCATTGGGCAAAAACGAATGTTTTATTATGCCGATTTATTCCAGTGGTAAAGCAACTGGCGTGATTTATGCCGATAGAGCGTATGGCAGCAGCCACTTAACAGAAAATGATTTTGAAATATTTCAATTTCTAACTGAGCAAGCAAGCATTGGTTTATCGGCTTTTCGTAAACAGAGTGGTAGAACGTCGTGATGAAGGTCAATAAAAATCAACCATCTAACACCGAAAGGCCGGAAATTGCCGCTATGTTAGATGAAACAGCATGGACACATGAGTTTTCCTGGTCACAATTACTCGTATTAAGCCATTATTTTGAATTATGTCAGATACCTTCATCATGTCTTATTTATGATGAAGGCGACGCTGGTGACGCCATGGCAATTTTAATAAAAGGCTTAGCTGAAATCAGCAAGCAAGGTAAAACACTCGCTCAATTAAAACCCGGTCGAACGTTTGGGGAAATGTCATTGCTAGATGGCCAGCCGCGTTCAGCATCGGTTATTGCGGTAAAAGACTGTCTGTACTTGAAAATGCCCCGCAGCCATTTCAACGCCTTAATTCAAGAACACCCCGCCTTAGCAGTAAAATTGCTACTTAAAATTGGCGGTCTGCTAAGCCAAGCTTTGCGTCTAACCAGCGGTCAGCTGTGTGAAACTTTAACCGACTAACTCACTTCTCACGCAGCTTGACTGCAGTCAGGTTGTGACACATCCAGGCTTATCTTAGAGCCACCTCTTGTCACTTACAATCCCAGCCAAACTATAAACCGCTTTTTATAGCGAGACCGTCATCTCTACCGGAATGACGGACTTGCAAAACTATGGCTCTCTAAGTTAGGTGCGCCTTAACAATTGAATATACTGATAAAGATTATGGCTTTAATTTAAACATATAAATTAAAAATAGACATATCATCATTTTCGGTATATTATTTAGCCATGATTTGAGAGTGAATTAATTTTCTGAACAAGGTGGATGGTAATGAACATTAACAATAATTTGGCAGGTCAGCCTTTAAACAAAATGCCTATTGATTATTTGGCTCATACCGCTAGTCATTTGCCTTTAATGGAGTCTACTGTGCGGCCGATTCAAATTGCTATTTTAGGATTTAATGATGACTATGAGCAGCTTAGAATGAACAGTCTATTTGCTCATGCTAAGCGCTGGCAACAACCCTGGGAAATTGTCAGCGAACCGGAAAAAGCTGATTTCTTACTTGTTGCTGCCGATGCCGCACAAGACTTAACCTCATGGCTAGGCTTTCAAGACCGTTTTTATCATGAGCACATTATTGCCTACACTAACTACAACTTTGAGCAAACGCGTTGGTTTTTAAAAAGACCTTTTGGCGGTACTGCGCCATCCGCGCTGGAATTTACCATCTTACTGAAAGAAATCTCAAAAACATGGACTAAAACACCACCTGCAAGAACGCCAAAAGATAGTTTCAACGATGACACGCTTCACGTTAATGTTAGTAAGAGAAAACAATTTGATTGGCGCGAGCGCTTAAAGATTTTAATCGTTGGCAGTGTAGGCTCTGGCAAAACAACTGCAATAAAAACATTAAGCGATGGGGATGTTGTCTCAACAGAAGCGGCGCCTAGCGACCATAACCAACATCTTAAAAAGACAACGACTGTTGCCATGGACTTTGGTACGCTCAATTTAAGCAATGAAACACAGCTTTTAGTTTATGGCGCACCCGGCCAACGTCGTTTCGACTTCATGAGCGGCATTCTAATTAAAAATTCATTAGGAATCATTATCTTAGTAAATAACGAAAACTCTAATGTACTGGGTGAATTAAACTACTATTTGGATACACATAAAGAATTTTTGCGTAACAACTATGCAGTTATCGGCGTCACACATAATGACCTTAAGCCCACACCGTCATTAAATGAGTATGCAAAATTTATCGAGGCCAGAGGAGAATCTTGGCCGGTATTAAAAGTCGACGCGCGCAACCGCGACGATATGATGAAATTAGTTAATCAATTGCTTGCGCAAACGATTCGACTAGGTTAACAAATCACGTTTTATCATGCTTAGCAGCCGCTACGAGTATGATATTTTTTGTCAGCGGCACATTCGTTTTATAAGGAGCAAGTTATGGCAGCAACAGTAGAAGCATTAAAAAAATTGGATGGTTTTATCGCCGCAGCGTTAGTGGATTCCAGCAGCGGAATGATGCTAGAGTCTGTCGTGGTAGGTAGTTTCCCGGTTGAAATTGCCGCAGCGGCTAATACCGAAGTTGTTCAGGCTAAATTAAAAGCCATGGATGCGATTGATTTAGGTGACGACCATATCGAAGATATTTTAATTATACTCCACGCGTTTAAGAATTCGGTTTTTCAGCAAACAACTGAAAGCGTA
>CAWUNX010000047.1:0-13393 GCA_963923905.1 uncultured Methylocucumis sp. | reverse complement strand
CTCGTGTGGTTGAAATTATTAATGCCACTCAGTAATCATGCCGAACGGTATTGCAACCTATCCCTATTTATTCTGCACTAGCTTTATTTTTCATAATAATTTGTATGAGTTTAAATTTACTAGGCATACATCTACAATCGCGTTTTGCCGAAAAATTTAAGGATAAGTAAAATGTTATTAGCTGAGGGCGTCTCCAAACAATTTGGGCAAAAAAAATACTTGACAACGTTAATTTTGAGGCAAAATGTGGTGAAGTTATCGCATTATTAGGGCCAAGTGGTTGTGGGAAAACTACATTACTTCGAACTTTAGCATTAATTGACCCTCCCAATAGTGGAAAAATTGTAATTGGGGGAAAAATATTTGATCATCAAGATATAGCTCCTTGGCAAGTTATTTACCCTGAAATAACCGTTGTTTTTCAGCAATTTCCACTTTGGCCGCACTTGAACGTGAAACAAAATATCTTATTACCACTAAGGGTGAATAGTAAAAAAATAATTAATGAAAGAATAAATAATCTTAGCGTAGAACTTGGTTTAGTTGGTTTATTAGAACGTTTTCCCACCTAACTTTCAGTAGGTCAGCGACAACGAGTGTGTCTTGTACGAGCACTAACTTTAGAACCAAAATATCTTTTACTCGATGAAATTACATCTGCACAAGATGTAGAGCATGTTAAGGCTATGATGGGGGTAATAAAAAAAGCATCTTCTGATGGAATGTCTATCATTTTAGCCACACATTTAATTCGATTTGCAAGACAACTTGCAACTAGATTCTATTTTATGGATCACGGAAAGATAGTTGAATCTGGCTCGACTGATATATTGAGAAATCCAGAAAGTACGCGTTTAAAGGATTTTTTACTTGTAAGTGACGAAATTTAGCTTAATTTTTTGTAAATTTCACCGGTTTTCAACTAGTGTCCAAAATCTCGCCTTTCTTTTCCTAGGTGCTAAGACCAAAAGAATCTGCACAGGTGAAGTGAAAATCGGTCATGAAGTATTGGGTGCTTACATTACCGAAATTAAAATCATCACTATTTCCGTTAGCTATGTTTTGTTTGTTGCGGTATTGCTGTTGCTGCATAAGACCCACTTATGGAAAGAAATCCGCGCAGTCAGCAACAACCCTGAGTTATGCAATATTTATGGCATCAATAGCAATAAAGTGATTCTGTGGGCGACAGCTATCAGTTCTGCGTTAGCCGCCGTTGCAAGTATCCTAATCGCGTTGGATGTGGATGTGACCCCGACTTTTGGCCTCAATTATTTCATGTATGGCATGGTGGCGATGATTATCGGCGGTGTCGGCAGTTACCGGGGTTTGGTTTTCGGCTTTTGGCTTCTGCCCAACATCTGGCGGCGTATTATATTGATACAAAATGGATGGATACCGTGGCGTATTTTATCCTTATTTTGTTTTTAATCTGGAAGCCGTTGGAGTTTTCTGGTCTGCAACTTAAGAAAATTGACATCTGACGATAGGAGAGGCGTATGTTTGCGACGGTTAAAGGTTACTGCGAGAAAGGCCAGGTCTTCTTACAAGAGAACGCCCCTGTTGAATCGAAAACGGCAGTTATCATTACTTTTCTTACCGAGGATGTGAAAAGTTTGGACTTTAAAAAGCGGATTCCTGGGGAATTAAAAGGCAAGGTAAGCATTCCGGATGATTTTAATGCGCCGCTTGATGACTTAAAAGAAATGTGAGCATGAGGCAACTTTACCATCTGGATAGGTGATTCTCTAATTGGCCAAACCCATTAACAAAGAGCGACTAAACATGAATACGACCGATTTGATTTATCAGGAAGCGCAAACACTGCCTGAAAATTTGCGTAATGAAGTATTGGATTTTATCGGCTTTTTAAAATCACGCCAGATTACCGCGATGTCTGCTAACGAGGATATTCAAGCAAAAATAGCCGAATTGGAAATTGCTTTTGCCCCTTACCGGAAGAATATCTCAGGATTTACTTTTAATCGCGACGAAGCGAATGAACGCTAGTTTCGCGGATACCAATGTGGTGCTTTACAGCTTAAGTGAAGATGATTATAAGCGCTCTATCGCTTTGTCGATATTGGCCGCAAGGCCAGTGATTTCTGCCCAAGTATTGAACGAAACCGCCCACACCATGCGCCGCAAATTGGGATTTACTGTACCTGCCATTAGTGCGGTGATCGTGCGGTTGATTCAAGAATGCCATGTTGTTCCTATCATGGCGGACACCACGTTATTGGCACTGAATATTGCCGAGCGTCATCAGTTTTCGATTTATGACAGTTTGATTGTTGCTGCGGCATTAGAAGCCAGCTGCACGACGTTGTATTCCGAAGATATGCAGCATCAGCAGAAAATTGACAATCGGCTGATGATCATTAATCCTTTTAAACAGCAATGAGTGTTTAGAGAATAACCGTTGTGGATTACATCCTACACCTCGCCATTTTCATTTGCTTTTATACCTTGCTCGCGCAAAGCCTAAATCTCGCCGCTGGAAAAACAGGTCTGATTTCTCTGGCTCATGCAGGTTTTTACGGCATAGGCGCTTATACCACGGCCTTGCTGTCGTTAAATTTCGGCTTATCGTTTTGGCTGAATTTGCCGATTGCCATTTTACTCAGCGGCGCTATTGCATTGATGATTTCACTGGTCGCTTTGCGGACGGTTGAAGACTATTTCATTATCTGTACGCTAGGCATTCAGGTCATCATTTTCTCTGTGATGAACAGCTGGATGGAGTTGACCAGAGGGCCGTTAGGGATTCCCGGTATTTCACCAATACAGCTTTTTGGATTTAACTTAGATAGCAAATTGGCATTTTTACTGCTTTCAATGTCTTTCTCGGCAATAGTTTGGTGGCTGCTGAAAAACTTGTTTCATTCCGGTTTTGGCAAAACGCTGACCGCCATCAGCGAAGATGAAATTTACGCGCAAAGCATAGGCAAGAACGTTTACTTATCGAAAACGGTTTCTTTTACGCTTAGCGCGATGTTTGCCGCAATTCCTGGTACGTTGTACGCCCACTACATCTCTTACATTGACCCAACTAGCTTTACAGTAAACGAATCCATTTTTATTCTTTCGATAGTCATTATCGGCGGCATGGGCAATCTGACCGGCAGTTTTTGGGCGGCGTTTATGGTGTTACTACCGGAGTTGTTGCGTTTTGTCGGTATGCCTGACAGTATCGCTGCGAATATGCGGCAAATAATCTATGGCACAATTCTTGTCTCCATAATGATGAAGGGTAAAAGCGATACATCTGATCTGATTTGATATTAACGATACAATCGTCACGCCCATTACCTAACATTCACTTAATCAAACAAAACACTTGCCAACAGCAGCCCATTTTAGTAGAATTCTCGCTCTTTTATTACGCCTTTATAGAAAACTGCAACGATGAAAACTTTTAGTGCAAAACCAGCCGAAGTGAAGCGTGATTGGTACGTTGTTGATGCAGAAGGCAAGACGCTGGGTCGGCTTGCTTCTGAGATAGCACGCCGTCTTCGCGGTAAACATAAACCAGAATACACACCTCATGTCGATACCGGTGATTACATAATTGTTGTCAACGTAGAAAAAATCGGCGTCACAGGTAACAAAGAAAAAGATAAACTTTATCACCACCACACAGGCTTCATCGGTAACTTAAAAACCGTTAGCCTTGGTAAATTAAGACAAACTTATCCTGACCGCATTTTAACAACTGCCGTTAAAGGCATGTTGCCTAAAAATGCCTTAGGTCGCGCAATGTTTAAAAAATTAAAAGTTTATTCAGGCCCTAGCCACGACCATCAAGCCCAACAACCCAAAGTTTTAGAGATATAAGCGAGACATTATGGCAACAGCTCAATATTATGGAACAGGTCGCCGCAAAAGCTCAGTAGCTCGGGTTTATGCGACCAAAGGCAACGGCAAAATCACGATTAACGACAAATCCATTGAAGATTATTTCGGTCGCAAAACAGACCAAATGGTTTCCAGACAACCGTTAGGCTGCGTTAACTTAGATGGCGAATTTGATATTAACGTCATCGTCAAAGGCGGCGGCCCTTCAGGTCAAGCTGGCGCAATTCGCCAAGGCTTAACCCGTGCCTTAATGGAATACGATGAAACATTACGTCCTGCCTTGCGTAAAGCAGGCTTTGTTACCCGCGATTCACGCGTAGTAGAACGTAAAAAAGTCGGTTTACATAAAGCAAGAAAGCGTCCTCAGTACTCAAAACGCTAATCGATTTTTTTCACGAATTAATGAAAGGGCTGCATGCAAATGAAGCCCTTTTTTTATGGCTTATGCTAAACTGCTCTACGGCGATACCCTACCAGCAATGTATCCATGTCGTTTTTAGAAATTAACCCATTGTTATTAGAAATGCTTTTTTCAAATAGCAATGATAGAATTGGTTCACAGTTTACTTATCCCCAATAACGGATGGCGCTAGACTCATCACTCTCCTCACAACATACGCCTGCACTGGAATTTAAAGGCAGCACGTTTTCCGTGCCTGTTTTATTCCTGTATAGCAATGATTTATCCGTTATCGATCAACAATTACAGCAAAAAATCCAATTAGCTCCTGATTTTTTTAAAAACTCTCCTATTGTTTTTGATGTACAGGAAATCAATAAAAAAGGACTTAATATCGATATTGCCGAACTCACCGGCATTTTATATAAGTCAGGCATGTTACCCATAGGTATTAGAGGCGGCAATAAAGAGCAAAACAACAAAGCCTTGGAGCTGTTAATACCCACTTACTCGTTACATCACAACATACAGCACGAAACTAAAGCAGCCGAACCAGCAAAAGACACTAAAGCCAAAGTAGAAACCGAAGCTAAAGCCTTACCCGATAAAAACGTGGCAACGTTGTTTATTAATCAACCGGTACGCTCTGGACAACGCATTTACTCACATGGCGATTTAATCGTCACCGCCCAAGTCAGCCCAGGCGCCGAAATTATGGCTGAAGGCAATATTCACGTTTACAATACGTTGAAAGGTCGAGTTTCCGCAGGCGTACTTGGCAATACGGACGCGCGTATTTTTTGCTTAAATCTTGAAGCTGAACTCCTGTCAATTGCAGGTCATTACAAGGTCAATGAAGACTTAGACGTCGCACACTATCGAAAAAAACCCGTACAAATCTATTTGCAAGAACACACTTTGATTATTGATATTATTTAGAGGAATACTTGTGGCAAGAATAATCGTCGTCACTTCCGGCAAAGGGGGGGTAGGTAAAACCACTACTAGCGCCGCTATCGCAATGGGCCTAGCTAAACGCGGCCATAAAACTGTCGTCATCGATTTTGATGTGGGCTTACGCAATCTCGATTTAATCATGGGTTGTGAACGCCGTGTTGTTTATGACTTTGTTAATGTCATTAATGGCGAAGCCGCCATTAATCAAGCCTTAATCCGTGATAAACATTGCGATCAACTCTATATTTTGCCTGCCTCTCAAACCCGAGATAAAGACTCACTCACCCAAGAAGGTGTAGGCCAAGTCTTAGAAGATTTAGCCAAAGATTTTAAATACATTATCTGCGACTCTCCAGCGGGTATAGAAAAAGGCGCGCACTTAGCCATGTATTTTGCCGACGACGCCTTTATCGTCACCAATCCTGAAGTTTCCTCCGTCAGAGATTCTGACCGCATGCTAGGCTTACTGGCTAGCAAATCGCGCCGAGCAGAACTAAACGCCGAACCTATTAAAGAATATTTACTCTTAACGCGCTACTCACCAGAGCGCGTAAGATTAGGTGAGATGTTAAGCGTTAACGATGTGCAAGAAATCTTATCGTTACATTTGCTGGGTGTTATACCTGAATCCAAATCCGTGTTAAATGCTTCAAACTCGGGCGTTCCCGTTATCTTAGATGAAAAAAGTGACGCAGGCCAAGCGTACGCCGATGTAATCGCTCGCTATTTAGGCGAAGAGCGTCCGCATCGGTTTATTGATGAAAAGAAAGGACTGTTTGGAAAACTATTCGGGAGCAAATAATGAGCCTGCTCGACTATTTTAAAAGCTCGAAAGGGGGTTCGGCGGCCGTCGCTAAAGAACGACTACAAATACTCGTTGCCCACGAACGCTCTTCACACAATCAACCCTCTTATCTGCCACAGCTACAGCGGGAAATCATAGAAGTGATAAAAAAATATGTGAATGTGGAACAAGAGGCTATCTCGTTTAATATTGAACAAGACGATAATCAGGAAACCTTAGAGCTGAATATCGTCTTGCCTGATCAACACAAACATGTTTAAGCATTATTGACTCTCTCAACTCTCTCAATAGGAAAAGGTGGTAACTATGCTTCATTTAATCGGCGAGGCGGCAGGCACAGTCTGGCAATACTTAGAGCAAAATGGTCCTTCTAGCGTAACTAAAATTGCGACAGACACCGGTATAGCAAAAAATGATTTACAACGCGCGATAGGCTGGCTATCAAAAGAAGATAAATTAAATATCGAGGTTAAAGGCCGCACCGAAACTATTGCGCTGAAATAAGAGCGCCAGTAACTCGGTGATAATGCGCAATCTCTTACTCAGTCTGATTCGGTTGTATAAACGACTTTTATCGCCTCGCAAAGGCTTTAGTTGCGCTTACCGGGTTAATACCGGGCAAGCCAGTTGTTCAACACTTGGATTTAGAGCGATACGGCGATTTGGTTCGGCAAAAGGTCTAAGTTTGCTGCATAAACGCATGCGCCTATGTAAAGCCTCTGCACAACAACGTCAACTGAACTCGACTAGACCTCTTAGAACACAACGGGGCGACTGCGATTGCGCATTACCTGAGTTTGATTTATCAGGTTTAGCAGATTGCTTAGATTTATTTGAGCCACGCAGGCGGCGCGATAACCGCAGGCAAAGGCCGAATAACGAACAATAACGTATTGTCAGGCAAAGAGTACGCTCTCACACGCACTCTTTGCTAACAACGCTTATCCTACTTTCGCCAGCTCAGCGCGCATATCAGCAATCACTTTATGATAATCCGGCTGGTTAAAAATAGCAGAACCGGCAACAAACGTGTCAGCACCGGCTTCTTTAATTTGTCTAATATTATCGGTTTTTACTCCGCCGTCGATTTCCAAACGAATATCAAAACCACTGTCGTCGATTATTTTTCTAACTTGGCGTAATTTATCTAACGCCGATGGTATAAACGACTGACCGCCAAAACCCGGGTTAACCGACATTAACAAAATCATGTCTATTTTATCCATCACATAATCTAAATAATGTAACGGCGTACCTGGATTAAAGACTAAACCTGCCTTACAGCCTTGATCACGGATTAATTGTAAGGTACGGTCAATATGCACCGATGCTTCGGGATGAAACGTAATGTAACTTGCCCCTGCTTTAGCAAAATCTGGGACAATTCTATCGACGGGTTCAATCATTAAATGCACATCAATAGGCGCTGTGACGCCATGCTTACGCAAAGCTTCGCAAACTAATGGACCAATCGTTAAATTGGGCACGAAATGATTGTCCATCACATCGAAATGAACAACGTCGGCCCCGGCTTCTAACACCTTATCAACTTCTTCGCCTAATTTCGCGAAATTAGCAGATAAAATGGAAGGAGCTATCCAATTTGGCTTCATGTGTGGTTCCTCATAAGGTTGTGTTAAGTGTTATTATTTTTAGCGCGTATTAAAGCAATACAACGCTTAGTAAATCAGTATACTATGGCTTTAGTATCATACAGGAAAACACGCGCAATGAAACTGGTCACGTTTACCGAAAATCAGCACACTCGCATCGGTGCAGTCGTCGGCGACGAAGTGATTGACACGCTACACAGCTTAACGCTACCGAAAACCATGCTTGGCTTTTTACAAGCCGGCCAAGCTGCTAAAGAGCAGATGCAATACCTTATAGACAGCGGCTTAAACAGATTGGCATTAAACGATATTACCTTGCAAGCCCCTATTCCAAGACCAGGAAAATACCTGGCGATAAGCTTGAATTATGCCGACCATATCGCTGAAACCGGCAAAGAGCGCCCAGAATACCCAAGTTTTTTTAGCAAAGCGACAAGCGCCATCATCGGTCATCAAACTCCAATACAGCGCCCTAAAGTCTCAGAAAAACTAGACTACGAAGGCGAATTAGCTATTGTTATCGGCAGCTATGCCAAACATGTGTCTATCGAGCAAGCACCTAATGTCATTGCAGGTTTTACAATAGCCAATGACGTTTCTGTACGCGATTGGCAAATGCGTTCACCAACGATGATGCTAGGCAAATCTTTCGATACGGCTGGACCTTTAGGCCCTTGGCTCGTTACTGCCGATGAAATTCCAAATCCACATCAGCTTAGTTTAAAGACCTGGGTGGATGATGAATTAAGACAACAGGCGAATACCAGCCAAATGCTGTTCAATTGTTACGATATGATTGCCTACTTATCGCAAGCCATGACATTAGAACCTGGCGATGTCATTGCAACCGGTACGCCCGCCGGCGTAGGTGTAAAAATGACACCGCGCGGTTATTTAAAACCGGGCCAAACAGTAACGATAGAAATTGAAGGCGTAGGACGGTTAAGCAATCCCGTCATCGATGAAGTAGGTTTTAACCGCTAATAAAGCCGACTAGAGTTTTGCCAACGTGGGTTATATCCAGATAAAAACGCCGTAAATTGCTCCGCCGACATAGGTCTGCCGAGTAAATAGCCTTGGATTTCATCACAGCCTTTTTCGCGCAAAAAGCTTAGTTGCTCCTGCGTTTCTACGCCTTCAGCAATGGTGTTTAAACCTAAACTATGCGCCAAGCTAATGACGGCAATAACAATTGACTCACTGTTAACATCATGAACAACATCGCGTACAAAACTCTGGTCTATTTTCAGCTTATTGATATTAAAGCGTTTTAGATAAGAAAGCGATGAATACCCGGTGCCAAAATCGTCTATCGACAGCTTAATACCCAACTGATGTAATTGCGCGATAATGACAATCGCCGCTTCAGGGTCATCCATCATGATACTTTCGGTTAACTCTAATTCTAAACATCCAGGTGCTAATTGCGTTTCCGCTAAGATTCGCTCAACAAGCTCAATAAAATTCGCTTGCCGAAATTGAGCAGCGGATAAATTTATCGCCATAACAGAATCGTTCCACCCGGCTTGTTGCCAAAGCTTATGTTGCCTAGCTGCCGTATTTAATACCCATTCGCCAATCGTCAGAATTTGTCCAGACTCCTCAGCAATCGGTATAAAATCGGCAGGCGAAATCATACCCAAGTCAGGATGCCGCCAGCGTAACAAGGCTTCGCAGCCAATCATGCGCTGCCCATGTATATCAAATTGCGGTTGATAATAAAGACTTAACTCCTCACGCTCCAAAGCTCGTCTTAATGCGTTTTCCAACTTCAACACGCGGCTAGCATGACTATGCATGTCGGCAGTATAAAATTGGAATGAATTACGCCCAGTGTTTTTAGCGCGATACATAGCCGTGTCGCTGGATTGCAGCAAAGATTCAAAATCTTCACCGTCAATAGGATACATAGCGATGCCAATAGACGGCGTAATATTTAAATCATGACCGTCAATGAGAAAAGGCTTGGCTGTTTCCATGATGATTTTTCCAGCCACATGAGCCGCGCCTTCACTATCGGTTTCGGGTAGTAACAACGCAAATTCGTCACCGCCTAATCGAGATACTATGTCATCTTCGCGTACCGTAGACTGAAGTCGGTCTGCAACTTCGATGAGTAATTTGTCGCCTAAATTATGACCTAACGAGTCATTCACATTTTTAAAGCGATCAAGATCGATAAATAAAACGGCTAATGACTGTTTTTTCCTATGCGCTTGCTTTAAGTAATATTGCGCTCGCTCTTTAAATAACGTTCGGTTGGGGACTTCGGTGAGCGGGTCGTAGTGCGCTAGACGAATAATATGTTCTTCCGTTAATTTGCGTTGGGTAATGTCACTAAAAATAGCGAAATAATGACTAGGTTTGCCATCATCACCATACGCAGTCTTAATCGACAACCACTCAGGATATATTTCGCCATTTTTACGTCGATTCCAAATTTCTCCTTTCCAGCCACCCGTTTGATGGATATGCCGCCACATATCGGCATAAAAATTGTCATCATGGGAATTTGATTTAATTAAGCTTGGCTTTTGACCTATCGCCTCTTCTGCGCTATAGCCGGTTATATCGGTAAAGGCTTTATTAACTGAAACAATGACTTGGTCTAGGGAGCAAATCATAATGCCTTCTAAGCTGTGTTTAAACACTTGGGCGTTCAACGACAGTTCTTGTTCGCGTTGCTTAATCGCTGACAAATCAGTATGCGTGCCAATCATGCGTAGCGGCTTGCCATCGCTATCAAACTCTATGACTTTGCCGCGATCCATAATCCAAATGTAATGCCCTTGTTTACAGCGTACGCGGTGTTCATTAGCATAAAACTCCGTTTCGCCAGCAAAATGGCATTCGACATCGCGCATCACTTTAGGCCAATCGTCAGGATGTACGCGTGACTGCCATTCAAATAACTGATTACTAATTTCAGCATCGGTATAGCCCAACATGGCTTTGAAGCGGCTAGAAAAATACACCGTGTTATCAGTAATATTCCAATCCCAAAGCCCTAAGTCACTACCGTCAATCGCAAATTTCCAACGTTGTTCGCTTTCAGCGAGTAAGATTTCCGCTTGTTTGCGGTCGGTAATGTCTTCGGAGAAAATAACTATGCCACCGACAACATTCTGCTTGATATGCCAAGGCCTGACTTCCCAACGCTCCCAATGCTCGCTGCCATCACTACGAATAAATCTATCTTCGTCGCAACGAATCACTTCACCTGCCAATGCTCGTTGATGAACTTGTTTCCAATTTTCTGGAATTTCAGGGAATACTTGATAATGTGATAAACCTAAAATATCTTGACTATTAAGGCTGTAATCTTCTTGCCAACGACGGCTACATGAAATATAGCGCATGTCTTTATCAAACATCGCTATCGCCACAGGCGCATATTTGATAAATAGCTCCAATTTGTGGCGATTTTCACGCAATTCATGCTCGATTTGCGCACGATCAGTAATATCTTGCACCGTACCCATTAACATGGCTTGTTGGTCTTGTTCCTGCCTAAATAGCTCACCTTGCCATTCAATGACTCTGATATGACCATTCGGCAACAAGGTACGAAAAACTAACGGACCAGGATTCTTGTCATGCAAACATTGCGTTATCCACATTTCAAGCTTGGAACGGTCTTCCGCCTCTAATAACGTTAAAAAATCCGGCCAATGACTAGTAAAGCTTTCAGCGTTAATACCGAAAATCCTATAAGTTTCATCAGTCCATATCACTTTATTGAATTGAGTTTCCAACTGCCAACTGCCTAATTTGGCTACGCGCTGAGATTTCCGCAGTAACCACTCTTGCGCTTCGAGTTTTAGTTGGGCATGTTTTTGCTCGGTTATATCGGTCCATGTGCCAATAATTTCAACAGGCTGACCGTTGCTATCACAGGTAAGCCTTAATTGGTCATCTATCCAATGATACTCGCCGCTTCCGAATAAAAACCGATATTGATGGCGTAGCGCACCCGTGCTAAATAGCTCTTGTTGGGCAAGCAGGGCTTGCTGCCTGTCATCGGGATGGACATGCTGTAACCAAAAATCGGGAGCAGATTCCCATTCCTCGATGGAATAGCCGATAATACGCTGTGCGTTATTACTTAAATAGCTAACGGAAAAACCTTGTTCGGGTTTAGGCTTGATAGCTAAAGCGTAAATAATGGTTGGAGTAATCTCGATGATATGCTTAAGACGTTCTCGGGTTTTTTGTAAATCAACCAATAATACGGCCTGCTGTTGCAGCGCTCGTTTGACTAACAAATACAAGAGCAATGCAGTAAGAGTAATGAAAAAATCCCCTTTATAGGTTTGTACTTTGCTAAGCGTTGAAGCATCAACAAAAAAAAGTAATGCGAGATGATCGGATAGCAAAATCCAAAGGCCAGCCATCATTAGATAGATTAAGCTGATTTTTAATGCCGCACTAGAAAACAGCTTGTTAAGAGAAGTCATAGCTTTAAAAGAAAGCACAAAAAGTGCAAGCGTCAGTACCCGATGCGGGAATTATAAAATAGGACAGAGTATAGTTAAAACCTCAATGAGTCTAGCTTTAACAATTAAGCGTTTAAGGTCACTCGTACTAAATATCTCGACCACTACTACCAAAATTCAAAGCTAGTTTTAGATTTCGACAGCCTAGATTCACACTACAAAGCTAGGTTATTCACTGAATCTTAACTATCTAAATTTCGCCTTACATTACGGTCGTATATGCTTTAAACTCTCTAGTGGATTCAGCGTGTTTTCTATAGCTTTCTTAAACCAACTCAGCGATTAGAAAACACTCGAAGATCCAAGAGGTATCGGATTAATTACGTTGTTATAGTGAATTAAACTAAAAAATTTCAAGACTTTCGGGGAACACTCATGAAACAAAAAAAACCAGTACAGCAAATTGCTAAAAGGAAACAATTAACACTACTCACCACATCGGTCGCTGCATTGTTAGGCGCACCACTTACAGCGTTAAGCGCCCCTATATTGACGCATGACAGCTACATATCAATTTCACCGGTCGACGAAACCACCGTACTGCCAGACAACCACGGACTTGAATCAAGTATACTCGTTAATAAAATAAGCACCGGTTATCTGACTTTCAATATTAATAAATCGATACCTACTGACTTAACGAAAAAAGGCGTCGATAAAGCGATATTGACGTTGTTTATCTCCGATGTAAAAAGAAGCGGCATTCTCACAATTGCTCCAGTTATTGAAAATTGGAAAGAAGAATCGATTCCCGATAAAGGCATCGCTCCCACAGTAGACTTGAGCAAAGCCATAACTTTTGAAATTAACTCTAACTATACTGGTCACTGGATACAAATAGACATTTCCGGTATTGCGAAAAATTGGATTCACCCTGATCGCCTTTCTGGCTTTAAAAATAACGGATTAGCATTAATTGCTGATTCAAAATTAGACTTGGTTATTGATAGTAAGGAAAATATTGATACCAGCCACCAAGCACTATTGGATATTATTTGGAATAAGGCTGGCGCAACGGGTGCTACCGGTGCAACAGGCTCAGTCGGTAACACGGGTGCCATAGGTGCTACTGGCTCAAATGGTAATACCGGTGCCACAGGTGCTACTGGCTCAAATGGTAATACCGGTGCCACGGGTGCTACTGGCTCAAATGGTAATACCGGTGCTACAGGCGCTACTGGCTCAAATGGTAATACCGGTGCCACAGGGGCTACTGGCTCAAATGGTAATACCGGTGCTACAGGCGCTACTGGCTCAAATGGTA